>WFTX01000049.1 GCA_015485235.1 Nitrospirota bacterium
GTAATGCCGAAAATAAGCGCCGGAATCCTGCTTTTCAGGAGAAAGGGCGAGGACCTGGAGGTCTTTCTTGTCCATCCGGGGGGACCTCTGTGGAAGAACAAGGACGAGGGGGCATGGTCGATACCGAAGGGGCTTGTCGAGGAAGGTGAAGACCTCCTGCAGGCGGCTTTCAGGGAGTTTGAGGAAGAGACAGGCCTCAAACTCAGTACGGACAATGTCATTGAACTTCAGCCTGTCAGGCTGAAAAGCGGAAAGGTGGTCCATGCCTTTGCCATAGAGGGAGACTGTGACCCAGAAGAGATCAGGCCAAACACCTTTCAGATGGAGTGGCCGCCCAGGAGCGGGCGTATCCAAGAATTTCCCGAGATAGACCGGGGTGGATGGTTTTCACTTGAAGAGGCGATGGGAAAGATAAACCCGGGGCAGGTTGGATTACTGGAGGAGCTGAAGGCAAGGATCGTTTGATGAAGGGAAGAGTCAGTAAGATGTTCGACAGATTGTGAGGTTTCCCGGCTTGGAGGCCTTCTGTTAACGAGTTTGGAGTATAATACTTCATGGAAGATGCCGGGAAGAAGGATCAACCTGTATCCTCAAAAGATACTGAAGTATCTGTACCAGAGGGAGATGAGGATGAGGTTGAGTGCAGGTGCAAGGAGTCAAGGGAGAAGACGCTTAAGGAGATCCTGCATACGGCACTGAGGGATCTCATGTTCTGGAAGAGGTGACCTGTCAGCACAACCAGGGCTGATAGAGGCCTTTCGTAACACCCCTTTGATCAATCATGATCTAATCGAAAAGCATCTGAGTTCTGAGCTCTGATTCCGGAATGATTGACATCAAAAAGAGAGTTCGCTTACACTAAACAAACGTTTGATTGAGATAGCCTATACGCTTGCTATCCATTTAATCGGGATGCCATGATGAGCACAAGAGAGAAAATTTTGAATACTGCTGAAGCGCTCTTTGCAGAAAAGGGGTACGAAGGTGTGAGCGTCCGGGACATAACAGGTAAGGCAGGATGTAATGTTGCATCAGTAAACTACCATTTCGGATCCAAGAAAGGCCTCTACAGGGAGGTCTTTCTTGTGAAGATGGCAGAAAGGTCAAGGAAGCTCCAGAGCCTGTTCTGGAAAAAGATAGGAGACTCTGCTAATCCGCCGCCAGAGCAGATCATCCGTTCATTATCAGAGGCCTTTCTCAGGAGTCCATTCTCGGAAAAGGAAAGGATGATACATCACAAACTGATGGCAAGGGAGGCTGAACGACCTTCAGAGGTCTTTGATGAGTTTCACAAAAAGGTGCTGATGCCCTTCTTCAGGTCATTGTTTCTTATGTTAGAACCCCACATGCCACGACGAATTAAAAGGGAACAGAAGATGCTCTATCTGATGAGCATCTTCGCCCAGATAATCCACTTCAACCTGGCGCGGACAATGATAACAAAGGTTACCGGCCAGACCTATGATGAAAGGTATATAGATGACTTGATCGAGCATATTGTAAGGTTCTCCCTCAAGGGGATCTGCGGAGGAGATGGGAGAAAATGAAAAGGCTGATCCTGACGGTATTAATAGCCCTTCTTGCAGGCTGTTCAGCACTGAAGACAGAGAAACCCGATCTGAAAGTGCCTGACACATACAGCAATGCCCCTTCCGGCTCTGAAAAGACGGTCAGCGTCAGGGAGTGGTGGAGGGATTTCCAGGACGAAAGGCTTAACAGCCTTGTTGAGGAGGCCCTGAGGAAGAATCACGACATAAGGCTGGCCGTTGAGCGTGTTGTGGAGGCAAGGGCAAGGGTGACTGCAGCAAGGGCAGACCTCTTTCCTTCCATAGACCTTCAGGCAAACATAAGCAGGCAGAAACAGACATTCCTGAGCCCGCAGTCCGGTGGAAGGGCATCCGTCCTGATAAACACTCTCAGTCTTATCCCTGTTGCCTCTTACGAGCTTGACCTATGGGGGAAACTATCATCGTCTGAACAGGCTGCAGTGGAAAGGCTTCTGGCCTCAGAGGAAAACAAGAGGACAGTAATGCAGACCGTGGTCGCAGACCTTGTGACACTCTACTTTCAGAAGGCCGGGCTGGAAAGGAAACTCTATGTGACCGAGGCCAGAATAGAAAACAGCAAGAGAAACCTCCAGCTATTGGAGAGGCGTTACAGAAGGGGCCTTGCCAGTTATCTTGACGTTCTGCAGGCAAGGAGTCATCTTGCTGAGAGTGAGTCCAAATTACCTGCAATTGGACGGCAGATAGATACACTTTCCCAGAGGATAGCCTTGATCACAGGGGCATATCCGGAAACTGAAGGGGAGAGTCCCCCTCCCAGGGATTATATTGACTTGCTTCCTCCTGTTACTGCCGGGCTTCCCTCGGAACTCCTTCTCAGAAGGCCTGACATACGGGCAAAGGCTGCCGAGACAAGGGCTCTCTTTGAAGAGCTAAAGGTGGCTCATGCCAGGAGATTCCCCCGTATAAGCCTCACAGGAAATTACGGCTGGCTTAGCGATGAACTGCGCAACCTCTTCAGGCCGGAAAGCCTGCTCTGGCAGATATCAGCAGGGGTTTTTCAGCCCCTCTTTGATGCCGGAAGGCTGAAGTCAGGTGAGGAGATTGCACTTTCAAGGTACCGTCAGACATTGATATCATATGGAAAGACCGTGCTCCAGGCATTCTATGAGGTGGAAAACGCCCTTGTCCAGAGGCAGAAACTTCTTGAAGAGAGGAGATACCTCCTTGAACTTCTCCGTGATGTTGAGAAGACCTATAGTGTTTCACAGTCAAGATACAGGAGAGGGCTTGTAGATCTCCTGAGGGTGCTGGAGCTTGAGAGACAGGTCTTTCTGACCAGGGAACGACTCATAGATATTGAGACTGCCATACTTACAAACAGGGTGTTCCTCTACAGGGCACTTGGAGGATCCTGGGATAAAGAACGCAATGAACGCTAAAAGCGCACTGACGCAATGAACCCAATTCTGGAGGAGTCATGAAAAGGTGGAGTTCTGCATTGTTGCAGCTTGCATTAGTGGCAATAATACTGTCTGGAGGCATAGTTATTACAAAGAAACTGATTGCTACAAAACCCAAGATAAAAAAGGTCAGGCCAAGGGAAGCCATACATGGAGTCATGGTGAGAAGGGTACGACCAGGATCTGTCGAGATGGTGGTGGGAGGCGACGGCACTGTGAGTCCCTCAAAAATGATAGACATTGTACCCCAGGTCTCAGGCAAGGCTGTCTATGTTTCTGAGAGGTTCCAGAGAGGGCTCAGGTTCAGGGAGGGTGAACTTCTCATAAAGATAGAGGACTCTGACTACCTTGCTGCACTCGCCGGCGCAGGGGCCGACCTCAAGGCCCGGGAGGCAAGGCTTACCCAGTTGAAGGAGGAATCAAAGGAGGCGAAACGGGAGTGGGAGGATCTGAATCCGGGCACGGCTCCTCCCCCGTTGCTGATAAAACAGCCCGAGATAGAAGCTGCAGAAGCAGCGGTTGATGCTGCCAGGGCTGCCATTGAGAGGGCAAGACTTGATCTCCAGAGGACGGAAATCAGGGCCCCCTTCAGCGGTGTTGTTCTTCAGGACAACCTGGACACAGGCCAGTATCTGAGGGCAGGGCAACCGGTAGGGAAGATATTCTCAGATGAACAGGTGGAGGTGAAGGTATATCTGAATGAGAGGGATGTGGGTTACATAGCGATCCCCGGCTTCAACACCAGATCATCAACGGGCTCCTCTGCAGAGGTTGAGACGGATATCGGTGGGAAGCCCCATAAATGGACCGGCCATGTAGTACGGGCAGAGCCTGTTGATGAAAAGACAAGGACCATCCCCGTTGTGGTAGTGGTGAACGATCCCTATGGGAGTCTTCCGCCTCTTTCGGTAGGGAGCTTTGTAAGGGTGAAGATAAGAGGCAGGGCAATTGAGAACGCCGTCAGGATCCCTAAGGAGGCTGTCCAGTGGACAGAGGAGGGACTCCCCTTTGTATGGGTGGTGGGAAAAGAATCCATGCTGAACAGGAGGATGGTTGAGATTGAAAAATCCATAAATGGGACATACATTATGACCAGGGGCCTGAAAAGTGGCGAGAAGGTTGTAATTACGCCCCCGCCTTCTGTAACAGAGGGGCTGAAGGTAAGAATAGAAGAGATCAGGGATTGAGATGAAGAAGACAATAACCTGGTTTACCGAGAATCATGTTGCAGCGAACCTGTTGATGATCTTTGTGCTCATTGCCGGATTCCTTACCGCGTTCAATGCAAAGGTTGAGATATTTCCTGAGACCGCCGCCGACAAGGTTTCTGTAACAATCATGTATCCCGGAGCTTCACCTGCTGAGGTGGAAGAGGGCGTCGTCAAGAAGGTGGAAGAGGCGGTCTCCGGCCTTGACGGGATCAAGGAGATAAACGCTTATGCCTCTGAGGGTGCCGCAGTGATTGAGGTGGAGGCGATCGAGGGATGGGATATCGACCAGCTCTTTGATGACGTAAAGGCAGAGGTAAACCGGATAACGACTCTCCCGGAGAATGCAGAAAGGCCGGTTATAAAGAAGTTCGTCTTCAAGGCCCCGGTCCTCAATGTGGCTGTCTATGGTGATGCCCCAGTTCATGTATTGAAAGATTATGCAGAAAAGATAAAGGATGATATAACCCGCCTTCCCCATGTAACCCAGGCAGAGGTCTTCGGGGTGAGTGATCCTGAGATAGCCATTGAGATATCTGAAGAGAATCTGAGGAAGTATGGGCTCACCCTTACAAGGGTTGCTGATATTGTGAGAAAGTGGAGCCTCGATATCGGAGGAGGAGAGATCAAGGAGTCTTCAGGCTACATACTTCTCAGGGTAAAAGGCAGAAAGTACATGGCTTCAGAGTACAGGGACGTGGTGGTTCTGTCCAGACCGGACGGCACCGAGATAAAACTCTCTGATATAGCCACCATAAGAGACACCTTTGAGGAAGGAGAGAAGGGGTCCCGGTTCGATGAAAAGCCCTCGGTGGGGATACTGGTTTACAGGATAGGTGATGAAAACGCCCTTACAGTAGCAAAGGAGGTGAAGGGATACATCGAGAGCATAAAGGATTCCCTCCCTCCCGGTATTCACGCAGAGACCTTCGGAGACCGGTCCGAGATACTGAAGGCGAGGCTCTCCCTGCTCCTGAAGAACATGGCCTACGGTATGGTGCTCGTGGTGATTGTGCTGGGAATATTCCTGAACAGGAGGCTCTCCTTCTGGATTACACTGGGTATCCCCATCGCCTTTGCTGCAGGGCTGATACTCCTTCCCCACTATGATGTCTCGATAAACATGGTCTCCCTCTTTGCCTTTATCATGGTCCTCGGCATTGTGGTGGATGATGCAATCGTGGTGGGTGAGGGCATATTCAGGAAGCGCGAGGAAGGATTGCCGCCGTTCCAGGCAGCCGTGGAAGGCACGCTGGAGATGGCTGTGCCTGTTATATTTGCTGTGCTTACAACAGTGGCCGCCTTCTGGCCCCTTTCACTTGGTACAGGCGTGATGGGAAAGGTGATCAAGAATATCCCCGTGGTGGTGATCGCCGTGCTCATGGGTTCACTCATAGAGGCACTCCTTATCTTGCCAGCCCATCTGGCAAGATCAAGGCTCCCGGCAAAAAGGGGCCGGAAGGAGAACTTTGTCTCAAGTTGCATGAATGGCTTTATCAACGGGCCTTTCAGGAAGCTGCTTGCCCTGTCCCTGAAGTGGCGGTATGTAACAATAGCTGCAGGAGTGGGGGTTTTGCTGGTATCCCTCGGGCTATGGTTTGGTGGGAGGATAAAATTCACCTTTTTCCCGAAAGTTGAGAGTGACCGGATGGTCTGTGAGGTGACGATGCCGCCCGGCACACCGTATAGCAAGACTCTTGAGGTGATTGCACGGGTCGAAGAAATGGCCATAGAGGCAGCCAGCGAGGCGGACCGGTTGCGGAAAGACCCTGAAGAGCCGCTTATAAGATATACGTTCTCAATCCTTGGTTCCCAGATCCCGATGGGGCACCGGAGCACAACGGGACCGCTGCCATCGGGCAGTCATGTCGGGCAGGTGATAGTGCAGTTGATCGGTGCCGAGAAGAGAAAGGGTCTGACCACAACAGAGGTTTCCAATATCTGGAGGAAGAAGGTCGGGACGATCCCCGGGGCTGAGAGTGTCCGTTTCTACAGTGAACTCTTCAGTGCAGGCAAATCCATCTCCTTCGACCTTACCATGGATGATGAGACAGCCCTTCACCGGGCTGTCGAGGACCTGAAGAGGGAACTGGGAAACTATCCCGGCGTCTATGACATCGAAGACAGTTATATCCCGGGCAAGGAAGAGATCCGCCTTGCACTCAGGCCTTCAGCCAGAAGCCTCGGTATAACACTCTCTGACCTTGCCCGTCAGGTAAGGGCAGCCTTTTACGGGGCAGAGGCCCTCAGGTTACAGAGGGGCGTTGATGAGGTCAAGGTGATGGTCAGGTACCCAAAGGAAGAGAGACGCAGACTGGAAAGTCTTCTTGAGATGTATATACGCACCCCTGACGGGAGGGAGATCCCCTTTTCCGAAGTGGCAACACTGAAGAAGACCCGGAGTTATGTCAGCATCATAAGAAGAGACAGGAAGAGGATTGTTACCGTGGCTGCGGATGTAGATGAGACGGTGATGAATGCCAATGAACTCAGGGGGGAGATGATTCAGAAGATAATGCCGGTCCTTCAGGAGCGGTATCCAGGACTGAAGTATTCCATTGCCGGTGAGGGCAAGGAGCAGAAGGAATCGATGAGTGATGTGATGAGGGGCTTCTTTCTTGCCATTATACTGATATATACATTGATTGCCATCCCCCTGAGGTCGTTCGGGCAACCCCTGGTCATAATGTCAGCGATACCCTTTGGTATTATTGGTGCGATATTCGGTCACATGCTGATGGGTATGAACCTGAGCATAATGAGTCTTTTCGGTGTCGTTGGGCTCTCCGGTGTGGTAGTTAACGACTCCCTCATCCTCTTTGTTGCCATAAACAGGCTTAGAACAAGCGGGCTTCCGACCTTTGAAGCGATACTAAGGGGAACGGCGGGAAGGTTCAGGCCCGTCATCCTTACCACACTCACCACCTTTGCAGGACTTATCCCTATAATAACCGAGCAGAGCGTTCAGGCAAAGTTCCTTATTCCCATGGCCCTGAGCCTTGCCTTTGGTGTCCTCTTTGCCACCATAATCACACTGGTTCTTGTTCCTTGCGGGTATCAGGTGATGGAGGACCTGAAGGGGATGCTGGGGAAGAAGGAGAACTGATGACAGCAGGAATGCTGATATAATAAAACTGTCATATCCACATCTGTACAAAATATTTACGGGAGGCGGCAAGGCTTCAAAAACACAATGCAACCGACGGGATTAAATGGACAGGAACCTGAGTCAGCAGGTGCTGCTAAAGACTGTCTGATCAGGGTTGTCAGATACATGAATCCTTCTTTTTCAAAGGTGTCGTGCATTGGTGTTTTCTCCGCCATACCGCCTCCCCACGACTTTAGATTTATTTTGGACACTACTGTGTCATATCATAAATTAATGGCAGTCGGGACAGGCGGGTTTCCCTCGAAACCGGATTTGATGCGATGAGGTTTAATTGCCTAGAAACCTGCCCTGTGCAGTTACAGTACAGGAATCTGTAAGTTGTTGTCATGCACTGTCGGTATCGCTGAAATCCGGATTTCTCCTGAATCCCGCCTGTCGGAAGGTCTCGTTTCTGGCTTTACTAATACGGGTTTTAGTAATAACAAAGACACCACCGGCCTGGCCGGTAGAAAGGGAGGCAACCGATGGAAAGACTCTTTGAGGAAACATCCATCAAGGCGATGGTGCTCAGAAACAGGATTGTAAGGTCGGCAACATGGGAAGGCATGTGTGACAGCGATGGAAGTCCTACGGAAAAACTGATTAACTGCTACAGGGAACTTGCCCGGGGAGGGGTTGGGCTGATTATTACAGGTTATGCCTATGTGAGGGAAGACGGAAAGCAGCTTCCCGGGAAGATGGGTATCCATACAGACAGCCTCGCTGATTCGATGAGGGCCCTCACCAGGGCGGTCCATGAAGAGGGAGGAAGCATTTGTGTCCAGATTGTCCATGCCGGCGGGCAGACTGATACCCGGCATGCCGGCAGGAGGCCCCTGGCACCATCGGCTGTAGAAGCTGATCAGTTCCCTGAGGTCCCAGAGGAACTCTCGAAGGAAGAGATTGCCAGGATCGTCCAGGCCTTCAGGGATGCTGCAAGGAGGGCAAAGGAATGGGGGTTTGATGCCGTCCAGATCCATGGGGCTCATGGCTATCTGGTCAGTCAGTTTCTTTCCCCCCTTACAAACAGGAGGTCTGACGAGTATGGGGGAGACATCGGGAACCGTTGCCGGTTCATGGTGGAGACATACAACGCGGTAAGGGCTGCAGTCGGGGATGAGTATCCCGTCCTGATAAAGATTAACGGATCGGACTTTCTGGAGGGGGGACTCGAGACTGAAGATGCCCGGTATGCCTGCAGGGTGCTTGAGAGCCTCGGGATTGATGCCATAGAGGTGAGCGGGGGCACACCTGCCTCGGGTGAACAGGGACCGGTTAGGACAAAGATAAAGAAGCCCGAAGGGGAGGCATATAACCTCCCGAATGCAAGGGCGATAAAGGGGGATGTGAATGTTCCCCTCATGGTGGTAGGAGGAATACGGAGTTATGAGGTCGCCTCTGCAATCGTCGGAGAGGGGATAGACTATGTATCACTCTCAAGACCCCTGATCAGGGAGCCCAACCTCCCTCAACGCTGGGCATCCGGCGACCGGGCTCCGGCAAGGTGTATCTCCTGTAACAAGTGTTTCCGTCCCGGCATAAAGGAAGGCGGGATATACTGCGTTGTTGAGGCAAAGGAAAAGGCAGGAGAGAAGACTCAGGAAAACGAGGGTTGAAGAATCTGGCGTCCCCAACGGGATTCGAACCCGTGTTACCGCCTTGAAAGGGCGGTGTCCTAGGCCTGGCTAGACGATGGGGACGCAATGCAGATGTCAGAAACCGGAATTCGGAAATCGGAACAAGGATATCCGACCTCTGACTTCTGACCTCCGACCTCCGTTTTGGTGAGCCGCCCGGGGTTCGAACCCGGCACACCCGCCTTAAAAGGGCGGTGCTCTGCCGACTGAGCTAGCGGCCCTCCAATTAAGAATATATAGAATAAAAGTAAAAAGGTTTTTTTGTCAATATTCCGTCCTGTTTCGGAAGCCGGTCTTCATCAGACACGTACCTGGTAGCAACGGGGGAAGCGGTTCATTCAGTAAATGAAACTTTCCGGTGGCCGGAAGGGATGGCATCTGTCGCAGAGCCCTTTTGCCTCTGCCTTACCGACCTTCCATGTGTGGGGTTTGTGACAGT
>WFTX01000050.1 GCA_015485235.1 Nitrospirota bacterium
TCTTTATGGTGCACCCAAGAAGAAGTTTAAAAAGGGATGATTAACAGAGTTTTTGTTGATACGAGTGCCTTTGTGTCATTCATGGATTGTAAGGATCCATATTATGATGAGGCATTACAAACCTTCCGTTCCGTCCAGCAGAGGAATGTGGAAATCATTACAACGGATTTTGTGTTTGATGAGACTATAACGGTGGTTCAGTCAAGAGTTGGTCATGGTGCCGCAGTATCTGCAGGTAATCACATCCTGAACAGTACTGTTATCACGTTGTACTGGCTTGATACTGAAATCAAACTCCGTGCCTGGGAATACTTCAGAAGACACAGGGATAAGAGTTATTCCTTTACTGACTGCACGAGTTTCGTCCTGATGAAAGATATGGGCATAAGGCACTACATTGCCTTTGACGGGCACTTCCGGCAGGCAGGGTTTGTGAGGTTCAGGTAATCGGAGTGAAATCGGTAATATATATCTACAAAAAAGAGATAAGACAATACCTCTTTTCCCCCATTGCCTATATTGTGGCAGCAGTCTTTCACGCCATCCTTGGATATTTTTTCTATAACTCACTCCTAAGCTATGCAAGGGCGGGGATCGAGATGGCAGGTACCGGCCAAAGGCCGGAAATTTTTACTCCGACGGTAGTGATCATGGAAGGGCTCCTGAGGAGCATGGGAACGATCTTTCTGCTTCTCACCCCTCTGATTACAATGAGACTTGTTGCGGAGGAGAAACGGGGCAGAACAATGGAACTCCTCATGACATCCCCTGTCCCGATGCTGTCTGTGCTGATCGGCAAGTTTCTTGCCGCCTATACCGTCTTTGCCGTTACTGTTCTGATCACCCTCTACATGCCTGTTACCCTTGACCTCTTCTCTGTTGTAAACTGGCCTCACATACTGACAGGCTATCTCGGGCTTCTCCTGATAGGGGGGGCCATGATTTCAGTGGGACTCTTTGCTTCAACCGTAACGGACAAACAGGTGATAGCCGCTGTCCTGAGCATCGGAATACTAGTAATACTCTGGTTTGTTGGAGGTGGCATAGGGGCTGCAAACCAGCGGGCAGCCGATTTTCTGAGGAACATATCCCTTTACTCACCATTCGAGAACATGTTCAGGGGGATTCTTGACCTGAGGGACATTTTTTATTTCCTGAGCTTCATGTTTTTCATGATCTTCCTCTCACACCGCGTAGTCGAGGCAGAGAGATACTGATGGGAAAGACGTTGGGAAAGGTGCTGCTTGGCCTTGGCATCCTTGCAGGGATTTCCGGGCTTCTGCTATCGGTTATATCACCCGAGCGGATCTGGATGATAAGCCTCCTTGCCGGAACCTCTCTTGTGCTGCTTGCCGGATATGTCTGGAACAATCTCAGGCTGGGCTCCTATTCCAGGAGAAGGGCTGTTCATATAAGACTGAACAGCATGTTGACGGTCCTTCTTGTCCTGTTCATCCTGGTGGTGCTCAACCTGATTGTCAGACAGTTCTACTTCAGGGCTGATATGACATCTTCAAAAAGATACTCCCTCTCACAACTCACCATTACAGCCCTTGAAAAGGTGGATACCCCCGTCCGCCTCATTTACTTTGGAACAGAAGGCGGAAGGGATTACGAGAAAGTGAAGTATCTGCTTGAGGCATACAGGTATGAAAACCGGAACATCCTGTACGAGATGCATGACCTTGACAGCGTTCCCCTTCTTGCCAGGAAATATGGCATAAGGGAATACGGGACATTCCTCCTGCTGAAAGGTGAAAAGGCATTCACCGATCGTGGGAACGATGAGCAGACTGTGACCAATCTCATCATAAGAGCAATGAGGAAGAGGAAGGTCAAAGTCAGAATTCTTCAGGGACATGGTGAAAGGACTCTCTCGCCTACAGAAAGGAGTGGATACGGTAAACTGGTGGAACTTCTTGAGAAATCAGGGTTTGATGCCACTTCCCTTGATCTTACCGAGACCGGCGGGGTGCCTCCGGACACAGACATACTTTTGATCGCCTCTCCAGGGAAGGAGTTGAAGGAAGATGAGTACAGGATGCTGAGTTTTTACAGGATGGGCGGTGGAAAGTTTGTACTGCTTGTTGATTCACCGGAGCAGCTGGGCCCATTTCTCGCTGATCTCTATATAAAGATAAGTCCTTATCCCGTTTATGACAGCCAGTACGTAGCCGGAATAGGACCATCGGCACCACTTGTCAGAAGTTACATCGACAGCCCGGTGACGAGGGACTTCCACCTGAGCACTTTTTTCCCGGGGGTGCATGAAGTCCAGTTCTTCGGTTCTGTGGAAAAATTTGATTTCCTTGAGCTCGTAAAGACTACCAGAGGGAGCTGGTTTGAAAGAAACGGTGATGGCGTCATGCAGAAGGATGAAGAGGAGGGATTCCAGCGCCTTGCAGCGGTTCTGATCCCGCGGGAAGAGCTCTACAGAGTGGTTGTCTTCGGAGACAGCGACTTCATCTCCAATGCCTATATAACAGTTGGCGGAAACGGGGAGCTGTTCCTGAGAACCCTTAACTGGCTTGCCGGTGAAGGCTCTCTTACAAGTATTGCTTCAAACCCAGGTGATGTAATCCCCCTTTTTGTAACTGAAGGACAGGTCAGGACAGTCAGGCTTATTGGGCCTGTGGGGATACCTCTTCTGATATTTGTTTCAGGGATGATTGTCTGGTTCAGAAGGAGGAGGTTGTGAGATACAGAAAAACGATTCTGCTATTAATTGTGGCTCTGACACTGGGGGGAGTATATTTTCTGTATCTGAGGCCGTCCTATGAGGAACAGAGACTGATCAGAGAACTCAGAAACAGGTTCTTCCGTTCCGATACGGGCGTGATCGACTATATCAGGATAAAGGCCGGGACAGAAAGACCTTACGAACTGAAAAAAACAGACGGAAAATGGCGGATTACCAGCCCGGGTCTTTACAGGCCCGATGAAGGAGCTCTCTCGGTTTTCCTGAAAACCCTTTCAGAGGGCAAGATTCTCAAGGTTGTGGGAAGTGCCGCGAGTCTTCCCGAGTTCGGTATACAGAGGATATATGCTATTATTGCAATCGGCTATGGTGGGAATATTGAGGTGCTCCAGATAGGTGGCGAAAACCCGGCTGATACAGGTAACTATGCCTTTTCGGAAAGGCTTAAGACGGTATTCCTTATAGATAAGGAGACTGCCAGACATCTCTACCTCAAGCTGTACGATATGAGGGAGAAACGGCTGTTCCCATATGCTGGAGATGAGATCGGCTCAATCAGCCTGGAGAGGAGTGACAGTAATATAGAGCTTGTCCGATCTGGAAACGGCTGGATGTTGAAAAGCCCCGTTATGTTCAGGGCAGATCCGGGTGAGATGAAGGCACTGATTGAGGTATTGACAACCCAGAAGGCCGAGGCCTTCTTTCCGTGGAGTCCCGAACTGGAAGGCCTGAAAAGGATCATCAGGATCGAACTCCGTGACAGGGCAGGGGGGGTGCTTTCTTCAGGAGAGCTGAGGTATTGGGGGACTGCAGCAGACAGACAGACCGTCTTCAGGAGAGACGATCGGCCTGGAGAGGCGATGAGGGTGAGCAGGTCCTTCTGGCTGCTCCTTTCAAGCCATGCCTCACGGTTTGTTGACGGAAGGGTCTTTTTGATTGATGACCGGGACTCGATAAGGGGTGTAAAGATAGAATATGAGGGAAAGGTATACAGGTTCGATCGTGCAGGCGACGGGTGGGAGTATGGAAAGAGACGGTTCGGACTTCACGAGCTGAATCCCCTTCTGGATGCAATTTTGCGTCTCAGTTATGAAAAGATATTTTTCGAAAAGGATTTCAGGTTTCACAATCCCTTCTTCTCTTTGACAGTATATACTGAGTCGGGTGACCAGAGACTCATGGTCGGAAGGGTGGATGTTGAAAGGGAGGTGACTTCCTCCTTCATGTTTGTTCCTGAAGGGCCGGGCACTCTGAGAAAAAGGCGTGTCAGATTCTGGCTTGCAGAAAACAGCAGGATGCCTTACAAGGGTGTAATAAATTCCGAACAGATAAGAGGGATAGTTGAAGGTTTGAGGTATTATGAAGACAGATAACTTGCAGGGGCTGATCTGGAACTTGCTTGTATCGAGAAATGTGGCAATCGTGCTCCTTGCGGTAGTCACACTGATGCTTGCCATAGGTGCATTCCTCCCCAACCCTTCCCTCCTGACTGACCAGCAGAGGGTGGAGATGCAGGAGGAACATCCCGTTGCCTACTGGCTTGGGGAGAGATACAACAGTCAACGGCTCGCTCAGGGCTACTTCTTCGGGTTCATTGGAGTCTTTCTCATAATATCCACAACCATGTGCAGCATTGACAGGCTTCTTAAATGGGGTAAGGTCAGGGCACGTTCCGTAGAGATTCCCCCTGGACCAGGGCAGAGGAAAGGGGTCAATGTTTCCCTTTCCCCGGGTGTAACCATGAATGACTTAACACTGAAATTGAAGGGCTGGTTCAGAAAACGGAGGATGAGAGTCTTTGAGACCGGGGATATGGTGGTGGGCTATCGGGGAGAGGCGGGGTTCTGGGGTTCCATATTCTTCCACGCAATCCTTATAACGGCCCTGGTCGGTCTGGTTATCTATTACCTTGGAGGATACCGTGCCTCCTTCAATATAACCGAGGGACAGACGCTCCATCTAAAGAGGGATAGTTTTTTCTACATAGAGAAGGAGCCCCTCTGGGGACTCCCTGTCCCCGATGTGTTGATCTCGCTTGACTCTGTCTATACGACCTATGCTACTGAGGATCCATGGACGGCTGTGGATCATGTAGTGAAACTTCAGGTGAAAGACCTTGATACCGGAGAGGTCAGCGTTGAGGAAATGAAAATCAACAGGCCCATCAAGATAGATGGTAAAGACTTTCTTTTGCAGTCAGGCGGATTTTCTCCGCGGGTCATAATCACAAAGGGGAAGGAAACAGTCCTGGACAGTTTCGTATCCCTCAGAAACAGGGGGGGACGTCAAGATGATTTCGGATTGGAGGGCGTTCACGTAAACATAACTATATATCCTGACTATTATCTTAATGATGATGGGAGGCCAGACACAAGGACTCCCCAGCTAAAGAACCCCTTTTTTGAGATTGAACTGGCAGGAGTCAGAGGCAGGAAGAGTGAGATAATTCCCATAGGTGGAACCATGGAATGGGAGGACTACAAGGTTCATATACCCGATGTCAGAAGGTGGGTGATTCTCCAGATGACAGGGGAGCCGGGGATAGGCTTTTTCTTTATCGTTTCATTCCTGGGTATTACAGGTGTGCTTCTGAGGGTGCTTGATCCTGAAGAGAGGATATACATCAGGATTCAGGATGGGAACAGACTGGAGATTATACCTTACTCAAAATACTTTTCGGGCTTGATCGGCGAGAGGGTCCGGGAACTTGTTGAGTTCCTGGAAGGAGATACCGGAGAACACGAACCTGTTTCAGGGAGGTAAGATGAGAACTCGCAGAAGACTGGTATTTGTTTTCTTCCTCTTTTTAGCCTTTACCGTAGCCTGTTCAGGCAAGACGGAGATAAAAAATGCCGTGACTGCCTATAACAGACAGTTGATAGAGGCCCTTTCAACGGCTAAAGCAGGAAGACTTGAACACTTTGCTTCTCCCCGGGAGGTTGGCCGGGTAGACTCGTATATTCTATACCTGAAGGCAGACGGAAAATTACTGATAAGCGATCTCCGTGAACTCAAGTTTGTAAGGATTGAGAAGCATGAATCAGAAGTTAAAGTCTGGACTGATGAGCTGTGGTCCTATCATTATGCTGACTTCAAGACCCGGAAACCCCTCACTGAAGATGAACTGATCCGGTACAAGAACCTTTATACCCTTGTGATGCTTGAGGGCCACTGGGTGGTGGACGGGGTGGAGATCAAGTCTGAGACACCTTTAAAGGACAAGAGAGATGATTGAAGTTCAGTCGCTGACAAAGAGGTTCGGTCACCATCTCGCCGTTGATTCAGTTAGCTTCAGTCTGAGGAAAGGCGAGACAATGGGTTTGCTTGGTCCTAACGGGGCGGGAAAGACTACCATAATGAGGATGATCACTGGATATCTTCCGCCCACAGACGGACGGGTTCTGATAAAGGGAGCTGAGATGTATGATCAGCCCCAGGAGCTTAAGAAACTCATAGGCTACCTCCCTGAACATCCGCCGCTTTATCTGGACATGACGGTCCGGGAGTATCTGGTCTTTGCAGCCCAGATACGGGGTGTTGAATCGGCAGGACTGGGTCATAAGGTCGAGAGGGCGGCGGAACTCTGCGGCATCCAGGACAAACTGGGGCGTCTCGTCGGGAACCTGTCAAAGGGATATCGCCAGAGAGTGGGACTTGCGCAGGCCCTGGTGCATGAGCCCGAGATATTGATCCTTGATGAGCCCACCGTCGGGCTTGATCCAAGACAGATAATAGAGATAAGAAACCTGATAGGCGAACTTGGAAGAGAGCGGACCGTGATCCTGAGTACACATATCCTGCAGGAGGTGACTTCAATCTGCAGGAAGGTGGCGATAATTAACAACGGCAGGCTGGTTGCAAATGATTATATTGATAGACTTTCCGATGAACTGAGCGGCCAGATTACGATCAGACTGACAGTAAGGAGGCCCGACAGGCTTGACAGCAATAAACTTCTATCAGTCAAGGGTGTGCTGGAGGTTGAAGAAGAGGATGCCGGGATGTATAAGATCACTGTGGAAAAGGACTCTCTTTTGAAGGAAAAGATAGCTGAACTGGCTGTCTCTGAGGGAGCAGGGCTGATTGAGATGAGGACTGAGACCATGACCCTTGAAGACATCTTCCTGCGGGTGGTTGCTGGTCAGAACTGATGGGTGGTTTTCAACTCGGAGGCTGCCACACTTTTTGCATCTGACATGCAACCTGCCGATGGCCTTCTGATCTCGAATCTGGGAGATTAAATGTGTTATCTTATGTAAGAAATGTTATCGCTATCTTCTACAGACACTTCAGACAGGAGAGATCCAGGTGCCTTCTGTAAACAGGAAAGGAAGCCGGTATGACCAAAATTGAGAGTTTACTTCTCTGGCCGGGTTTGTTCGGTTATTTCGGGGTGATTGTTCTGTACCTCATGGTGGCAGTCTTTAAAAAGGAGCGCCTCGAAGGCAAGGCGTGGTGGCTTTTTATCCTGAGTTTCCTGTTCCAGACCTCATCAATTCTTTATCGCTGGCATGTAAGCGGAAGAGCCCCTGTTATGGTCAGCTATGAGCATTACCAGTTGGGGTCCTGGTTCATAGGACTGGCTACAATTCTGGGAGGCCTGTTTTACAGACAGTTGAGGATTGCCACAATCGGTTCAGCGGCTGTCATGCTCGTGATGCTTGGTGTTGGTATGAACACCTACTCTGAGATGGACCCTATGAGACCTCCCTTCAGGTCAAACTGGCTTTTCATACATATCGGTTTCGCCTGGTTTGCCTGGGGCTGTTTTGTAGTTGCCACGGTGCTTGCAGTGGCATACCTGTTAAAAAGACCGGGTAAGGAGCCCGGCAGGTTACTGAGAAAATTTCCATCAAGAGAAGTGATGGATGAACTGATGGTAAAGATGATCCTTTTCGGCTTTATATGTCAGGGGCTTATGATCATAGCAGGAGCGATCTGGGCACACCAGCTCTGGGGCAGATACTGGGGCTGGGATCCAATTGAGACCTGGTCACTTGTCTGCTGGCTTGCCTACGGGCTCGTACTCCACCTCAGGCTCATGATGAACTGGAGGGGAACCAGAATGGCTGTAATGGTTATTGCTGCCCTTAGTACGGCTATTATCTATTTCTGGGGGATCGGGTTCATGCCTGAAAGCCACACTACTCTCATGATGTTTGAATGATGGAGGAAAGCTTAAGGGAGAAGCTCTGATGGAGCCCTTTCTTTTCGGAATAAAGGAAGGGGCCGTGGTGGCACTCGCCCTCTGGGTTATCCTCTCATTCAGACCTTTCAGGGATAAAAAGGCATACAGGGCATCCCTGGGCCTGTCTCTTCTCTTCCTGGCCTTTCTCTCAGGTGCGATGCTTTTTGGCGGGGTTCCCGAAGGCGCTCCGGAGTTCCTCAGAAATCTTGCGGGCTATATCTTCGGTATACTCTATCTTGGCTCTGCCGCTGCTCTTTACAGGGAGAGTGAAGAAGGCGGAGAGGGAGAAAACTCTCTCCGCCGGATTTTTTATCTGATTCTTCCGCTCCCTTTATTTGTTTTTTTTGTCCTTTATTTCGGGACAGGCATGCTGGGTGGGGTCATATATCTGAGGGAACTGGCAAGGCTGAAAGGATTGGGGACGATTGCCTATGTCTTTGCTGGCAGTGGCTTTCTGATTACATCAGCCCTTGCTGTCGTTGTAATGAAGAAGGTGGGTTTCCTCAGCCCCCGCTTTTTAGGATTCCCCCAGACCCTCCTGCTTCTGGGCCTGATACTCCTCTTTGGAGGGGGAACGGGTGACGGGCTTGAGTTCACTCTCATCCCTGCGGTTCAGTCGGGGGTGATGAAGTTCGTCCACGACTTCGTGCATCAGACATTTCTTCTCCTGATGGTTCCGGACCATCCCATTCTCTCTGTAACGGCCTGGAACTTCATAGGCTTCATCTTCCGTGAGACCGCCGGTCTCTGGCTTTCCCTCCTGATTTTCATAGTGCCTCTCGGGGTATTCCTGAAAAGGAGCCTGACCGCTCCGGTCCCGGTCCCTGAGGGTATCAGACAGGGACCTCTCCGGAGGAAGATAATCAAGGATGTAAAGGACCGGCGGTGGCTCCGTTCATTGACAATAGTTCTTTTCATGATAACGGTTTCGGTTCTCTGGTTCCAGGAAAAGGGAGAGGTAGGAGTGAGTTTCTACTCGCCCGATCCGATTCCCGTAACGGCAGAGGGGGGAAAGATCATTATCCCTATCTCGTCGCCGGCATGGGACCTCCGGGACGGGATGCTTCATAAATTCGTGACATCGCTTGATGGCGAGGATGTGAGGGTCCTTGTGATGAGGAAACCGGACGGTACACTCGCCGTCGGCCTTGATGCCTGTGAGATATGCCCACCAAGGGGTTATGTGCAGGGGGAGAATCATCTTGTTTGCCTGTATTGCAGAACGCCAATCGCCCTGGAAAGTCTTGGTAGCAAGGGCGGGTGCAATCCAATACCCCTTGATGCAGTGGTTACGGACAGAGAGATCCTGATAGAGGTGAAGGATCTCAGACTGAAGTGGGAGATGGTAAAGACCGGAAAGACAAAGGAGCGGCTGAGGTGATCTCCCTGCTTGAACGGTTTTACAGGGCACTGTCCTCTCAGGCGGTCACATTCTGGTATGTAGTGGCGTTTGTCCTCTACTACCTGACCTTTACGATATGGTCTGAGGAGGCCTTCGGCAGGTTCATAAACCTGATTTCCACAAACCCCCTTGCAATAGTCCTGTATTCGGTCTTCCTCGTAAATATCACACTCTTGATGGGAAGGAAGGTGTGGACTTCTCTGAGGGCAGGGCGATGCTCCGCCCTTTTCAGGATACCCCTCTACCTGGGTGTGGCCCTCTTTCTGGTCAGTTCCTTTCTCAGCCTGACTACCCGGGAGGTGAGGTGGCAGCTTCTGGGCAGGGGGGATCCCCTTCAGGTCCCATGGGAGAGAGGGGTTTTCAGGGTTGATGGTATAGAATCCGCCCTCAGACAGAGCATGCTCAGGACGGAGGATTCACTCATTTTTGATTATGAGCCCGTTGTAATACTTTCTGACAGTGCGGGGAACCGCTACCGTGTGGGGGCCTTTCCACCTGAGAAGGTGGGCCGTTCCTATATGCATGTCCTGAATTTCGGGATAGGGCCCGGCGTGGAGCTGAGCCGGGATGGAGAGATTATCTCAAGGGGATACTTTGCCCTCAGACTTGTCCCCTTCGGGGGGACGGATTCCTTTGAGATAAAGCCGATGCCCTACAAGTTCTTTCTTACAGTGATTCCAAACGATCTGATAAGGAAGGCTGGTGAGGAGGTAAGGTTATACAATATTGAGAGGCCCCGTTACCGTGTTGAAATACTGAAGGGAGACAGAAAGGTCTTCAGCGGGGAGACGGAGGATTCTGTCCGGTTTGATGGCATGAAGTTGAGGTTCCTGAAGCCTGAAAACTGGGTTCTCCTTGAGATGGTATATAACCCTTTCTACTTACCTTACGTGGCCGGCCTGACAGTTCTGCTAGCAGGCCTCTTTCTGTATCCCTTCTCAATGTTGGGAAGAAGCGGGAAGTAGTAAGAGACAGGTTGAGGTTGAGGTCAAGGGTGAGGTTGAGATGAGACTCTTCGGGCACTTCGTGCCCTCAGAATGACGGGAGAGTAGGTCGTCATCCTGAGGCGTATTTTATGTTCGTCATCCTGACCCTGAGCGAAGCGAAGGGGAAGGAT
>WFTX01000051.1 GCA_015485235.1 Nitrospirota bacterium
CTATGAGATGGCGTGTACCCTGGGTTACAGGGGGAAGGTTCTGTTCATGAGCGGATATACTGAAAACGGCAGGCTTACAAGCTTTGTCCATTCCGGAGGGGGCGAGTTCATTCCCAAGCCCTTTACTGTTTCAGGGCTGTTGAAGAAGGTGAGGGAGACCCTGGATGCCCGATAGCCAGCCGAGACCGGTAATGGTGGTGGATGATGACCCTTCGGTGAGGGATGTCCTTGTGACCGTACTGACCGATGCCGGCTATGATGTTACAGCCTTCGGAAATCCCAGGGAGGCAATTCAGGAGTTCTCACAAAGGGAGTTTCATCTCATAATAGCCGATATCGTCATGCCAGAGATTGACGGCATAACCCTCCTGAGGAGAGTGAAACTTCTTAATCCGGAGACGCCTGTTATAATTATCACCGCCTATCCCGGGCTTGACAAGAGTATCCAGGCCCTTCACTATGGGGCCTTCGACTTCATCATAAAACCCTTCAGGATAGAGGAGGTGCTGAACAGGGTAAAAAAGGCTATTGAGTACCACGATATGAAGAGACTCCAGAGACTTTATGACGAGAGGCTTGAGGAAGCGGTCCTAAAGAAGACGGAGGAACTGAACAGGGCCCTGGGGCTTCTCAAGGCGGCCAGCAGGGAGATCATAGAGAGGCTTACCATGGCTGCCGAGTACAGGGACGAGGATACTGCAAACCATATCAAGAGGATCAGTCTCTATTGCCGGTTTCTTGCCGAAAGGCTCTCAATGACCTATGACTTCATAGAGACCATTACCTATGCAAGCCCGATGCATGATGTGGGAAAAATCGGGATCCCTGACGGTATCCTTCTGAAGCCAGGTGGGCTGACGAAGGAGGAGTTCGAGATCGTAAAGCGGCACCCAGTGATCGGGTATGAGATACTGAAGGGGTCATCCTATGAACTGATCCAGATGGGTGCGACCATCGCCCTGACGCACCATGAGCGGTGGAACGGGACGGGTTATCCCAGGGGGCTGAAGGGCGAAGAGATCCCCCTTGAGGGCAGGATAGTGATGCTGGCAGACCAGTATGATGCTCTCCGGTCGTCCCGGCCCTACAAGCCCGCCCTTGGACATGAAGAGGCCACAGGGATAATAACAGAGGGAGACGGAAGGACAGAGCCGGAGCACTTTGATCCAGCAGTCTTAAGGGTGTTCAGGCTTCATCACAGACGGTTTGAAGAGATCTTCGAAGAAACCAATGAACAGGACGCCTCACTCTGATGCAAAAAGGGTGGAGTTTCTCTTTCTGGCGGAGGCGATCGTTTCTTTCAGGGACTGGACATAACCTGTAAACTCAGCCATTTTCTCCCTCGGGACCGGTGTTCCCCTGGGGACTCTCATCCTCAGGGGGTTTATGAACTTCCCGTTTTTCTTCACCCGGTAGTCAAGGTGGGGGCCTGTGGCCAGCCCTGTCTTTCCTACATACCCGATGATTTCTCCCTGGGAGACCCTTTTACCCCGGCGGATTCCCCTTTTTATCCTCGAGAGATGGCCGTAGTAGGTCTTGTAGCCGTTGGGATGCCTTATAATCACACACTTCCCGTAGGAGCCCTTCCAGCCGGCATGAATCACCGTCCCGTTTCCTGCCGCAGATACGGGAGTACCCATCGGAGCGGCATAGTCAATGCCGAGGTGGGGCCGGTAGATCTTGAGAATGGGATGTTTTCTTCTGGTGCTGAACCTTGAGCTGATATGCCTGAACCTGAGCGGAGCCCTGAGAAGGGCCTTTTTCAGGGAGTTTCCCCTGGCATCAAAGTAATCCGGCCGTCCCCCGAGATCAAACCGGTATGCCTCGTAGTGCTTGCCGTTGTTCCAGAACTCTGCGGCAAGGATATTTCCATAACCCTTGAAGACGTTGTCGAGCCAGAGTTCCTCAATCAGCATCATATAACGGTCTCCAGGCCTCAGTTCGGTCAGGAAATCTATCTCTGCCTCAAAAATCTCGGCAAGGTTGAATGCTGCCTTGAGATGCTCAGGGGAGTCACCGACGGCGGTGATCAGGTTGTCACTGATCCGGCCTTCCAGGACAGCAGGCCGTCTCTCGTATTTAACCGGAATTCTTTCAGCAAAAAAGTCATCTCCCCTGTTCACCACCTTGAGATAAGAGGTGTCGTTAATGGAATACTTGAAGAGAGTGAGGATTTCTCTCCCATTTTCCGGTTCCCGGAGCTTTGTGATTATGTAGGAGCGGAAAGGCCTTATCTTCCTGAGGTTATATTCCGGTTTTGAGGCCTCAGAGATCCTGAATAGGACCCCGGCAGGTATCTTGTGCCTCAAGAAGATGTCGTAGAGGCTTTCACCTTCCCTGACAACATCGACTATCTCCTTGATCTCGGGGAGAGGGAGCGGAACGGGATGCCCTTCAGAAGGGAGTGGAGGGATCCTTCCTGAGGACTTTCCGAGATATGTGACTGCGAACAGAATCAGTATTAAAAGAAAAAACAGAGATATTTTTCTCATTACGTAGTATTATAATATTATCTGTGATGTTTTTCCAGCGCAGGCGGGTAATCTTCTGGAGGGCAATGCTTTTCCTGTGGGTGGTCCTGATTGGTATCAGTTCCCTTGTCAGGATACCCCGGAGCGGGCCGGAGGGTTCGGACAAACTGATTCATCTTGCTGTCTATTTTCTGACCGCCGGTCTGTATATCTTTGCCTTCCGGGACGGGAGGTTAGGGAGACCCATCCCGGCCTTTTTAGTGGTCTTCGGTTATTCAGGCCTCCTTGAATGGATTCAGTATTACCTGCCCTGGCGGAGCTTCTCACCTGGAGACCTGGCCGCCAACCTGGGCGGAGTCATTCTGGGTATAGCATTATCTGTCAGGCTGGGCAGGGCCGGGGTGACGGAGGAGAGGGATTAGCAAGCAGAAGGGTATCATATGGCCCGGGGATCTCGATGAGGCAAGGAAAGTTCAGGAGGAAATTGCCTGTCTTGCAGAGTTCAGACGCATCAGGGGAAGGCCGAGGTATGTTGCCGGAGTCGATGCCGCCTTTGTCTCCGGCCATACCATCGGTGTTGTGGTGGTTTACGACCTTGAGCAAAAGGAGGTCGCCGATGAGGCCTGGGCGGTTGTGAAGACCTCCTTCCCCTATATCCCGGGATACCTCTCCTTCCGGGAGGGGCCTGCCGTCCTCTCAGCTTTCAGAAAGATATGTCTGATCCCGGACGTGGTTATTTTCGATGGTCAGGGCATGGCCCATCCCCGTGGTGCAGGTATTGCCTCCCACATCGGTGTCCTTCTGGGGATACCCTCGGTGGGTTGCGCCAAGACACGGCTTGTAGGTGAATATGAAGAGCCCGGTCTTTTGAGGGGTGACAGGGCGGAGTTGAGGTATAATGGCCGGGTGGTGGGGGCGGTCGTGAGGACCAGGACCGGGGTGAAACCCCTTTTCATCTCACCGGGCCACCTTGTCACCCTTGAGGATTCGGTCAGGATTGTACTGGAGGCAGCATTCAGGTTCAGGCTTCCCGAACCGGTCCGCCTTGCCCACAAAAGGGCCACGGAGCTCAGAAAGAGGTATGAGTCCTCCAGGAGTTCCCCCAAGAAATACCCTTCTGGAGGGGAAACCATTTGAAGAACAGAAGGAGAATGGATTCGACAAGTGGTCTCATAAGATTTTCAGAAAAATGGGGGAATTTTGTGCAAGAAAGTCAACATCCAGAGGATGTCCTATCGCTAATAG
>WFTX01000052.1 GCA_015485235.1 Nitrospirota bacterium
CTTCAGAAGCACCGCCCTGTGATGTGTTATCCATCACTTCCCATCTCATCCCTCACGGCCTTCAGTGCCTTTTTTATCAGGGTCCTGGTCAGGAGTTCCTCCGGTTCTATTTCCTCAAGTTCAATCGTCCTTTCATCCACTGCAATCACCTCCGAGATCTCCTCTTTGCCTGACCTCTTCTCACAGTCCTTCCTGAGTATCTCTGCCAGTCTTTTCTTCTTCTCTTCATCAAGGCTACGGAGCAGGCTGTAGAAATACTCCAGATCTTTTCTTCTTATGTACATCCAGCCTCCTTTTTTTCGATTGACAACGAATCAGGATCGATGCGATTAAAATTGCCCATTATCCTGACTGCATCTTACCTGAAGGTATTATACGGACGACCCTGGGAAATTTTTGAAACCTCTGTGAAAAAGGTGTGTATAAGATTTGTATACAGAAGAGTTGCCGAAATCAGAGGTGTAGGACATTATATGGGGGAGGTCCTGTGGTAAGATTAAGTCAGGGGCGAATGTCCCCGGAAATGTTGCTGTAAAGGAGGCAATTATGCTTTTCAGAAGGACTTTCCTGAAAGTTCTTGGCAGTGCCGCGTTGCTGGGTGTTACCAGTCCCGTTATGCCTCTGTCTTATGCAGACGTCATAAACGACGAACTTCCTGAGTCTGTTCCCTCGGGCATAAAGGGGCTTGACAGTGTAATCAATGGATTCCCTGCAGGGAGCCTGACCATCATAGGAAGCCGTCCTTCCATGGGCAAGACAGCCCTTGCCCTGAATATGGCAAGAAATGTGGGAGCCGCTCTTAAGAGACCTGTGGCGTTCTTCAGCCTTGAGACATCAAGGAGGGAACTTCTGAGGAGGATGCTCTGCCTGGAGGCAAGGGTGGACTCATACATGGTGAAAATGGGGCTGGCAAGCAGTGAGGATCGGCAAAAACTGGCCCTGGCAGCAGGCAACATGGCAGAAGTGCCTGTATTTATTAATACTTCATCAGCCCTCACAGCTCAGAAGATAGCATCTCAGGCGAGGGCGCTGAAGAGGGAACAGGGGGTCTGCCTTATAATTGTGGATTATCTGCAGCTTCTGGTAGAGGGAGTGGATATAAAGACCTGGGGTGAGGAACTGTCCACCGCAGCAGCCTTGCTGAAGGGACTTGCAGAAGAACTCAACCTGCCGGTCATTCTGCTCAGTCAACTCATCAGCGAAGTGGAGAGACGCGACCCTCCAATTCCCCGGTTAAGGGATATCCTGCCTGCCGGTGATATCGCCGACCATGCAGACAATGTACTCCTGCTTTATCGTAAGGCCATGTATGAGACCGCTCTCAGCAGTTATACCGAGGAAGGACTGGATGTGATAATAGCGAAGAGCAGGACATGGCCCTCTGCTACAGTGAAGCTCAGGTTCCAGAATGAGTACGGGCTTGTCAGCTGATTCCGGAAGATAAAGGGAAATGGAGAGGGGGAAAGGAGCCAGCCCATGATCTATCTTGGTCACTTTGATGTCATAATCAGAGAGTATGACTACGCATCGGACTCTGATTCCGGTAAGGGTTATTTCACCTGTATCGTTGAGGCTGAAGATGTTGAGGGAGCCATGGACAAGTTCTCATCTCTGATTGAGGAATTGCATTCCGGGAATGAGGAGTTTTCCAGAATCAGGAGGGTCAGGATGTACTCCTGTATCGAGATAAAAAGACTCCCTGAATCCGGGCTCCTTGCCCACTATGTGCTGAAGACTGAAGATTTTCAGCCCCTCCAGACATTCTGGCTGCCACGCAGGACTGAAACCTCAATCAGCCGGTCAGACGTAGTGGAGACAGAGGCAGAAATGGGAATGGGATGGGATCTGGATTGACAAATATAAAGTTGAACTTCATACTTGTCACATGTACATATACTCTTTGATGCCTCTAAAATGCAGAAAAATATCCATACCGGAACCTGCGGTTGCGACAGAACATTATCTTCCATGCTGCTCTGCCCTTCAGTGGGAATTTATGCAACTGAAAGGTTAACCTAACCTGCGGTGGTCATTATGCATTCTGCCGGAGAGGTTGTTTTTATAAAAGTTGCTTAAATTCTTCAATAGTAAGCCCTGCATCCTTTACAATACCAGCCATTGTGAAAGCATTGACAGGATTCGCTCTGGGAATTGTTATGATTCGTTCACCATTAGTCATCGTAATATGCTTACCTTCACGAGCAATCCAGAAACCTGCCTTTTGAAATACCTTGACAGCACGCTTATGATTTATACCAGGCAACTTAGACATTGGTTATTTCTACATAGCGAGACTCTTTATCCTTTGTTAACTCATCAACTGTTTCTAAATATGCCTGAATGGCATCCTTAATGTTTTCTAATGCCTCAGTCTCTGTCTTTCCCTGTGACCAGCACCCTGGTAAACCAGGAACCCAGACAGAAAAACCTTCCTCTGTCTTTTTGAGGTTTACCTTATATCTCATATTGGGACCTCCTGTAAACCGATTTTTCTTCACTTTTTACAAGTTCTGCCATGCCCTGTCTTCCTCCGGTCTAAGCCAGTCTTTCCCCAGACTGGACTCACTGGCAACAGTGGTGTTATTTTTTTACTGGTGATTTTAGTTTTTACAAAGTTCAGCACTTCTTTCCCCATCACTATCTTCCCTTTAAGGTTTTTATAATGATATTTTAACAGGTATCTCCCCCAATTTTCCCGGTTCGCCCCCAGTCATCAACTTACCTGAGTTATTTCCCAAAGACAGGAAGTTTGCCCAGTGCCATACCCAAGGATTATGCAACTTAAGTTGTTCTGTCGTGCTGACTGTTCAAAAAAAACAAACCACCAGGTAGAGAATCCATGTTTAAGTACAAAAATCTCCTGAAATAACCCGGATGTAGGACATTATATGGGGGAGGTCCTGTGGTAAGTTATCTACATGCGTATAATCGTAAAGGCCAGAAAGAGCGAAGAGAGGGAGGTCCTGGAGTCCTATGTGCCTCACCTGAGGAAGATCTTCGTCTCACTCAGCAAGGGATACAAGTTCAAACTTCCCAGGGAGATCATTCTTCAGTCATTGAGAAGGTACAAAAAGGCCCAGTACAACTCCTGGACATTCGGGCGGGCAGGCTATGGTCCCAGGACAGGATGGTACATCTCAATAAACATCAATCTCTGCAAAGCGATTGATAAAGAACTCGACACCCTCGCCCACGAGGCCGCCCATATAGCCGAGGCCAGAATAAGCGGGAGATGGACTCACGGGGAACTCTTTGAACGACTCTATGAGAGGGCAAAGGAGATAATCGGGATCAAGGCAACTAAGTAATGGAACCCGGCAAAACATTTCCGAAATATTTCTTTTGTGGATGAGTGGTTATAAAAAATAGTAGTATTATTTATGACTGCTATAACATACTCAGAATATGTTGCTTTTGCTGGAATTGATTTTTTAATATATAGCCGAAAGGGAGGGTATGGCGTGATTGAACGCAAAGGATCATATCTTGGTTCATGTCTTGACTCATGGGGAGAAGCAGAGTCTGTCATGCTTGCACTTTATAAAACGTCTACTATAAGCAATGCCATTTTTTTACCCATATCCGGAGGATATCATGTCTGATACTGTTTATAAAATAGCCCTGGCAGGTCTGATGCATGATGTGGGGAAGTTAAGAAATATTTCAACTTGGAGGGATGAATGAAGGCAATAACCCTCAAGTATAAGATAAGATTTATAAATCCTGCCTTTCTTGGCAATGCAAAACAAAGCGGCCAGTGGCGCGTGCCGCCTTTCAAGGCCCTGCTCAGACAGTGGTGGCGTGTGGCCTATTCGGCTGATCATGAATTTAGAGTCGATATTTCGAAAATGCGTCTGGAAGAAGGGCTGCTGTTTGGAAATGCGTGGCTTACGCACCGTGAAGGCAATAGAGAAGTGAATGATTACTGCAAGAGTCTGGTCAGGATAAGGCTTGATCACTGGAATGAGGGTGATCTTAAGAAGGCTCAATGGCCTAATGATATATCTGTAACACACCCTGAAGTTACAAACCGCGGTGGAAATTTTGTGCCCGTGGGGAGTGCGCTCTATATGGGATTCGGCCCGCTTGTTTACGACAACCACCGAAAAACGACAACTCTCAAAGCTAATGCCGCCATTCAGGCTGGCGAAACTGCGATACTGTCTATTGCATTTCCAACGACTCACAAAGTTGCCGAATACAGGCGCGTGATTGAAGAAAACGCAC
>WFTX01000053.1 GCA_015485235.1 Nitrospirota bacterium
ATATCATGATCAGGCAGGTTTTGTGATAAGGAACTGATTAAGTGCTCTGCCCGGCTATGATAAAAATTGGGGGAACTCCTGTCAATAAAATATTGTCTTTCATCTTCAAATATATGTAAAATAATCAATTATCCCTGAACAGAGGAGCGGATTATGAATGAGAGTTGCGGACCGGAGAGATTCGTCTTTAACAGGATAAGACGGCTTCCCCCTTATGTCTTTGCCATTGTGAACCAGTTGAAGTACGAGGCGAGGCGACAGGGTGAGGACATTATTGATCTGGGCATGGGAAATCCCGACCTGCCCACACCTCCCCACATAGTGGAGAAGCTCTGTGAGGCGGCAAAGAACCCGAAGAACCACCGTTACTCTGCTTCAAGGGGGATCACCCAGCTCAGGATGGCGATCTGTGAGTGGTACAAACGGAGGTTTGATGTTGATCTCGACCCTGAGACTGAGGCGGTGATCTCTATAGGCTCAAAGGAGGGCCTGAGTCATCTTGCACTCGCCATAGTTGAGCCCGGAGATGTTGCCCTCACCCCCACTCCGGCCTATCCCATACATCCCTACAGTGTAATCATAGCCGGAGGCGAGGTGAGGAGTGTACCCATCGGGCCGGGGATTGATTTCCTTGACGAGCTTGAGAGGGCCTTCAAGAATACATGGCCGAGGCCCAAGCTCCTGATAATCAACTTTCCCCACAACCCGACTACAGAGGTGGTTGATCTTGAGTTTTTCAGAAGGGTTATAGAGTTCGCCCGCGAGAGCGGCCTGATAGTATTCCATGATCTTGCCTATGCGGACCTGGTCTTTGACGGTTTCAAGGCCTCAAGCATCCTCCAGGTCCCGGGTGCCCGGGATGTGGCCGTTGAGTTTTTCTCCCTTACCAAGAGCTACTCAATGGCGGGCTGGAGAGTGGGGTTCTGTGTGGGGAACAGGGAACTCGTCGGGGCATTGACCAAGATAAAGAGCTACCTTGACTACGGGATGTTTCAGCCCATCCAGATAGCGAGCATAATCGCCCTCCGTGGTGATCAGTCCTGCGTTGAAGAGATCAGAAAGACCTATGAGAAGAGGCGTAACACCCTCTGCAAGGGGCTGAACAGGGTTGGCTGGGAGATAGAGCCTCCGAAGGCGACCATGTTTGTCTGGGCAAGGATACCTGAGCCCTACCGGAAGATGGGCTCCCTCGAGTTTGCGAAGTTTGTCCTCAAGGAGGCGAAGGTCGCCGTCTCTCCCGGGATAGGTTTCGGTGAGGGCGGGGATGAGTATGTGAGATTCGCCCTTGTGGAGAATGAGCACAGGATAAGACAGGCCGTGAAGGGCATAAAGAGGTTGTTCAGATAATGGTGAATGTAGGAATAATAGGCTTCGGTACGGTCGGAACAGGAACAGCCAGGATACTTCTTCAGAACAGGGAGATAATCCGGAGGAAGTCCGGTCTGGATATTAACCTGAAGAGGATCGTGGACAGGGATACTGAAAGGGACAGGGGTTTGGACCTCCCTGAGGGTATCCTGAGCGCCAGGATTGAAGATATCCTGGAAGACTCCGATATTGATATAGTAGTGGAGCTGATTGGCGGGATTCACCCTGCCAGGGAGTTCATCCTTCAGGCCCTTGAGAGCGACAAGCATGTTGTTACCGCCAACAAGGCGCTCCTTGCCACAGAGGGCGGGGAGATATTTGAGACCGCCCGGAGAAAGAACCTCTCACTCGGTTTCGAGGCTGCCGTGGCAGGAGGCATCCCCATAATTAAGGCCCTCAGGGAGGGTCTGGCACCCAACAACATACTATCCATATACGGGATCATAAACGGGACCTCTAACTATATACTCACCAGGATGACCGGTGAGGGAATGGGTTTTTCCGAGGCCCTTTCCGAGGCCCAGAGATTGGGGTATGCCGAGGCAGACCCGACCTTTGACATAGAAGGGATTGATACAGCCCATAAGCTCACACTTCTTGCCTCGCTTGCCTTCGGGATACCGCTCTCATATGATAAAATCTATATAGAGGGTATATCCAGAATCACGGCGCAGGATATCGACTTTGCCCGGGAACTGGGATACAAGATAAAACTGCTTGCCATTACAAAGATTTCCAATGGTAAGGTGGAGATGAGGGTCCATCCGACGATGATACGGGAAGACTACCTCATCTCGAAGATAGACGGAGTGCTGAATGCCGTTTATATACTTGGTGATGCCGTCGGCGAGACCCTCTACTACGGCAGGGGAGCCGGTGATATGCCCACAGGCAGTGCCGTAGTGAGCGATATACTGGATATCGCAAGGGGACTCAGGGGAGGGCTTGAGACGAGGCGGGAACTGGACTTCATCGGGAGCCAGAATGATATAGAGGTGATGGAGATAGGGGATGTGGAGTCCATGTACTACTTCCGGTTCAGTGCGATAGACCGCCCCGGTGTGCTATCGAGGATCTCCGGTATCCTGGGAGCAAACAATATCAGCATATCCTCTGTCATCCAGAAGGGCAGAAGGGTGGGCGAGGCCGTTCCCCTTGTCCTGCTTACCCATACGGCCCGGGAGAGGGACGTGAGGAAGGCGATAGAGGAGATAGACCGTCTTGATGTGGTCAGTGAAGAGACCATGATGATCCGGGTTGAAGGGGAAGGGGTCCAGTGAACTTGGGACTCAAAAAAGAGCGGATGTATCCGGAACGGCTGCAGGTCTGGCAGTGGGTGAAAGGACAGGGCGGTATTGTCCGAATGTGCTCTGGCCGCTCTGCTCACCTGCCAGAATGGCAGATGTGTCTTGCCCGGTCCGGTTATTTAACCAGGAACTTTGAGAACTAATGAACCAGGGAGAAAAATATCATGGGAGATATAAGGATAGATAAGAGGATAGATATAAAGGGCCTGATCTGCCCCTATACATTTGTCAAATCAAAGCTTGCCATTGAAGGGATGGCGGTTGGGGAGGTGCTGGAGATACTCCTTGATTACGAGGAGGCATCCAGAAGCATCCCCAAGTCCATGGAAGATCACGGGCACAAGGTCCTGAAGGTGGAGAAGATAAATGATACGGACTGGATAATCCAGGTCAGAAAGGAGCGGGAATAATGGACTTTACCGATGCCCAGATAGAGAGATACAGCCGGCACATAATCCTTCCCGAAGTGGGAGGGAAGGGGCAGGAGGCCCTCCTGAAGGCAAAGGTCTTCATGATCGGTGCCGGTGGACTCGGCTGTCCTGTGGGTTACTACCTTGCTGCAGCAGGTGTGGGTACGATCGGGATAATTGACAATGATACCATCGAGCTGAGTAACCTCCAGAGGCAGATCGCCCATAATACCGAAAGGGTCGGGATGAACAAGGCGGAGTCCGCCAAGTTGACCTTTGAGGCACTGAACCCCGATGTGAAGGTCGTAGCCATCAAGGACAGAATCACAAAGGACAATATCATGGATCTGATCAAGGATTACGA
>WFTX01000054.1 GCA_015485235.1 Nitrospirota bacterium
CCCCATTTTAGCAATACCGCCTTTTCCCAGCATCAACTACCAGAGCGCCGCCTGTTGGGTGAACAAGGTTTCCGGTTTTTTCGATTCAATACCTATTGCATTAAATGGGGTTATGAGACGCCTTCACCTGTACACTTTGTCATAAATCGCTCAATTCAGGATAAAAAACTCTTCAAGACGCTACTACATGTCTGACTCCCTCTCCCTTGATGAGAGAGAGAGAGGGGGATATATTGTGCTGTTTCGTTGAAAATACCACAAATACTTTTCAAGTATTTAGTTGCCGGAGTAATAATCCGAAGGTTAATAAAGAGACAGACAGGCAAATGGCACTTGACAAATATATTCTAATATTATAATATTTATATATAACTTTTTCAGGGGGTGATTTATGAGATCCATTGGTATGAAGGCTGAGTTGCTCAAGGTTATAGGACATCCTGCACGGATCAGGATACTTGAGGAACTCATGAAGGGGGTCAAGTGTGTAAGCGACTTTGAGGAGTTCCTTGAGATAAGCCAGCCGAACATCTCACAGCATCTCGCCCTCTTGAGAAACCACGGGCTGATTGACTATTACATGGACGGGAGGCTGAGGTGCTATTTCCTCACAGACCCGATCATCCCGGACCTGCTTGAGGTGCTGAACCGCAACTATGAATCCGAACTTCCCCGGCCTGCATGCTGTCCGGTAACAAAAAAGGGGAAATACCCGGGTAACAGGAAGCACTGAAATCCAGAAAAACAACTTAGGGAAGGGAGGTGAATCGATGGCAAAAACGCTTACCATATTTCTGACTACTTCGCCATACTCAGGGGAAAACACCTATACGGCTGTGAAGATGGCGGAAAGTGCCCTTGGAAAGGGACATTCAGTAAACCTTATCGCTTCTGGTGATGGTGTCTATGCTTTTCTCAAGAAGCAGAACGCCAAGGGACTCCCCCATGCAGGGGATCTCTTTCAGGAACTGATGGAAAAGGGGCTCAAGGTATACCTCTGAGGAGGTTGTCTGAACTATCGCCGTGCTGCGAAGGAGGACTACCTTGACGGGACAGAAAAGGGCTCGTTGAAGGGACTTTTCAGGACAATGGAAGAATCAGATGTATGGATCAATCTGTAAAATAACATAACGGGAGGCTATATGAAGTTATCTGTAATACTCACAAGCCCACCCTATGGGAGCATAGAGGCGGCTGAGGCGATCAGGCATGCCCTGGGTGCGGTGGCTGATGAGATCGAGACGACGGTGCTCCTTTTTGACGCCGCTGTGCTGCTTGCAAAGAAAGGGCAGGAAGAAGGCGATACCGGGTTCACTGCCCTTGGCAGTTCCCTCACGGATATTGTCGATATGGGAGGTGCTGTATATGCAGACAGGGCCTCACTGAACTCCTTTGAGATCGTCAGGGATGACCTCGTGGAAGGGGTACAGACCGGAAGCAGTTACGAACTGGCGGAAAAAATCAAGGAATCTGACAAAACCATGATATTTTAGGAGGCAACGATGATCGTAATTATAAAAAGCGGTCCGGACACCACCAGGGGGAGAAGGGGCCTGAAAACCGCCCGGGATATGGCTGCCGACCTGGTACTCCTTCAGGACGGGGTCTATTTCGCCCTTGATGAGATGATAGAAGGCTTCTGCGGCACCGCCTATGCCATAGAGGACGACGTGAAGTTAAGGGGCCTGACCTCTGATATGAGGGATATAAAGGTCATATCCTGGGATGAGATGACAGACCTCATGTTTGAGGATGAGGAAGGAGTCAAGGGATCTTTCTGAATTGGCAAATGAAGAACAGGTTAAGTTAAGGCTGAGGTTGAGGCAGAATAACCTAATACACCAATATACCAATAACCACTACACCAACTTTGGGAGGTTTGTATGGCTGCAAAAATCATAGTTCTGGGAGGGTCTTTCGGGGGGCTTACCTCTGCCTTTGAACTGAAGCGGCTCCTGGGCAAGAAGGTAGATGTTTCGGTAGTATCGGATCTTGACCGGTTCATCTTTATCCCTTCCCTCCCCTGGCTCTCCATGGGATGGAGAAGGCCGAAAGATATAACCCTCTCCCTTGAAAAGATACTCAGGCCGAAGGGGATTGAGTTCATACATCAGGAAGCCACTACCATTGATGCCGATTCCTCCAAAGTCATAACCAGTGCCGGAGAATTCAACTATGACTACCTGATAATAGCCACGGGGCCTGCCCTCGTATTCTCTGCTGTTTCAGGTCTGGGGCCTGAAGGTGGACATACAGAGTGCATATTCACCCTTGAGCAGGCAGAAAGATGCCATGAGAAGTGGAAGGAGTTCCTGAAAGAACCGGGCCCTGTGGTTGTCGGCTCGGTCCAGGGGGTGAGCTGTTTCGGACCAGTCTATGAATATGCCTTTGAAATAGATGCAGAGTTGAGAAGGAGAAAACTCCGTCACAAGGTGCCAATAACGTTCATTACCTCAGAACCCTATGTAGGGCATTTCGGCATCGGAGGCCTTGGAAAATCCAAGCGGCTGATGGAAGACGAGTTTGCCGACAGGGAGATTAAGGTGATAGCCAATACAGCGGTTGAAGAGATCACCCCTGGTGAGGTCAGGCTTAAGGACGGAACAAAAATACCTTTCAAGCTTTCCATGTTCGCCCCTCCCATGGCCGGTGTAAAGGCCGTCTCTCACCTCGGTAACCCAAAAGGTTTTATACCGGTGGATGCAAACTACCGCCACAAGGAAATATCCAACATCTTCTCAGTAGGTGTGGCAGTAGCAATGGCTCCTCCTGAGCAGACCCCTGTACCCACGGGGCTTCCCAAAACAGGGTTCATGACTGTAAAAATGGCCAAGGATGCTGCCAGCACCCTCACTTCTGAAATCCTTGGTAAAGCACCACCTGCAACTGAGCCGGTGGATGTGCTCTGTCTGATGGACATGGGCAACACAGCCGCCTTCATGAAGGCAAAACCCGTGATTCCGCCCAGGCAGGAATCTGTCCTTAAAGCGGGAATCCAGTACAAGTGGATGAAAGCGGCCTTTGAAAAGTACTATCTCTGGAAGATAAGCAGGGGGCTTACACAGTTACCGTGATGAAAGGCATGAAGTTCACATAACCGGTCCAAAAGTATGAATATGGTGTAATTCCGGGTTTATGCTCTGAATTGTTCATTATCAAAACATGGTGGTTCATGTAAGCGCATCCTCGATACGAGTCCGTTCCGGACCTGTGTCGGCTCGGCAGAGACCGAACGGCCTAATCTACTCAAAACATCCTTTATACAAACCTCTGATCAGGCCTGTTAAGGCTCCGTCCGTAACAGACTTCCTTTACTTATATACGACCGGCGCTTCATAATGAAAAATTGCAGAGCATAACCCCTGATATAAGACAGGGTGAGAAGGCTCCGCGAGGGCATTTAGTCGCTGTAAGGGTTACACTTCGGAAGTGCAAATTTCCTCTTCTGTGCTAACCCGGGATACCGGTTTCCAGACCGGCATGTTTTCTCAACAGATACTCATGAATCCCCCGGGCCGCCTTTCTGCCGGCACCCATCGCAGAGATCACCGTGGCTGAGCCGGTTACAATATCACCACCGGCAAAGACACCCTCCCGGCTTGTCTCACCGGTCTCTTCATCAACAACTATATAGCCCCGGTTCTGCTCGAGGTTTTCCGTACTCTGCCCGATGAGGGGGTTTGCAGAGGTGCCTATGGCCATGATTACCATATCGGCGGGTATCCTGAACTCGGAGCCTGGAATCGGCTCAGGCCTCTTTCTGCCTGATTCATCAAGCCCGCAGAGGTTCATCCTCACACATTCCAGTCCCTTGACCCAGCCGTCCTCCCCTAAAATCCTTACTGGATTGGTACATAGCTCAAACCTCACCCCTTCCTCCTCGGCATGATGCACTTCTTCCCGCCGTGCAGGAAGCTCTGTCAAGGATCGCCTGTATACTATGGTCGCCTCTTCAGCCCCGAGCCTGAGAGCGGTCCTGACTGCATCCATAGCCACATTACCGCCCCCGACCACAATGACCCTTCTGCCAATCTTAATCGGTGTGTCATATTCAGGAAAGGCATATGCCTTCATCAGGTTCACCCGTGTCAGAAATTCATTGGCCGAGTATACGCCGTTCAGGTTCTCGCCCTCTATGCCCATGAACCTCGGAAGCCCTGCTCCTGTCCCGACAAAGCAGGCATCATACTCCTGTAGTATCTCATCAATGGTCAGAAGCTTACCAATAACCGCATTCAGGACTATCTCAACCCCCATCTTTTCAAGGAGTTCAATCTCCCGTGCAACGATCATCTTCGGGAGCCTGAATTCCGGTATGCCATATACCAGAACTCCTCCCGGTTCATGGAAGGCCTCAAAGATCGTCACCCTGTGGCCCAGCCTGGCAAGATCATAGGCACAGGTAAGCCCGGAAGGGCCGCTTCCTACAATGGCAACCCTCTTTCCCGTAGGCGGTGCTGTTTCAGGGACACTGACATTGCCTTTCTCCCGTTCCCAGTCTGCGGCAAAC
>WFTX01000055.1 GCA_015485235.1 Nitrospirota bacterium
ATATCATGATCAGGCAGGTTTTGTGATAAGGAACTGATTAAGAGGTCTGCCCGGGTATGATAAAAATTGGGGGAACTCCTGAGCCCTTATCAGTTTAATATTGTATCTGGATTAAGTTAGAATATTAAATTCTGGTTTAAGATGACTGACGAACTTATCATAATCGCCGGTCCCTGTGTTATCGAATCGGAGGAAATCCTGTTTGGGACAGCGGAGAGGCTCAGGGAGATCGCCGGGAACCTCGGGCTTCCGATCATCTTCAAATCCTCCTATGACAAGGCCAACCGGTCCTCCCTCTCATCATTCCGGGGACCCGGGATGGAAAGGGGGCTTGAACTTCTTGATGGAGTGAGAAAGAGATTCGGTCTCCCCGTTCTGACCGACATCCATACACCTGATGAGGCCCGTATCGCATCGGAGGTCGTGGATTATCTCCAGGTGCCCGCCTTCCTCTGCAGACAGACGGATCTCATCATCGCTGCATCTGAGACGGGAAAGCCCGTAAATATAAAGAAGGGCCAGTTCCTTGCACCCTGGGATGTGAAGAACATAATCCAGAAGTTCACCTCCACCGGAAACAGGAACCTGATGATCACGGAACGGGGAACCACCTTTGGTTATAATAACCTTGTAGTTGATTTCAGGGCCTTCCCCATCATGCGGGGCTACGGTTATCCAGTGATCTTTGATGTAACCCACAGCCTTCAACTGCCTGGAGGCCGGGGTGATGCATCGGGCGGAAACCGTGAATTCGCCCCAACCCTTGCAAGGGCAGCCGTTGCAGCCGGCGTGGACGGTCTCTTTCTGGAGGTCCACCCTGACCCGGACAAGGCCCTTTGTGACGGTCCGAACATGATAAGCCTTGAGAGTCTTGAAGGCATGCTCAGAGAAGTGAAGGCGATACACAGACTGCTGTCGGAAGGAACGGGAAAATGAAACATCCATGCCGCAAAAGCTGCACAGGGAAGCATGAAAATTATCCCGGACAGATATGCTGTCATCAGTAATGCCACTCAGAGCAGGCGGGCCTCCCTCGAAACCGGATTTAGATGCGATGTTGTTTTTATTACACAGAAACCTGCACTGTTCAGTTAAAATACATGGATCCGGAAGTTATCGGGAGTTACTGCCGGTATCGCTGAAATCCGGATTTCTCCTGAGACCCGCCTGCCCGACGGTATTGGTTTATGGCTTTACTAATGCAGATATTAGTGACAACAATAAGACTGAGGTGTTTCTCAAATGAAGAACTGTAAAGGCTCTGATACCACGGACCTGCTCTCCGTGGCCAGGAGCGTACTGAGGGCCGAGGCTGATGCAATAGTCTCCCTCGTGGAGAGGCTGGATGCCTCCTTTGAAGAGGCTGTGGAGATGATCTTTCAGAGCAGGGGAAGAACCGTGGTCACCGGTATGGGGAAATCCGGTCTGATCGGCAAGAAGATTGCCGCCACCCTCTCGTCCACCGGGACTCCTGCCATATTCCTTCATCCTGCAGAAGCCGGTCATGGAGACCTCGGTATGGTGACTGGCGAGGACGTGGTGATCGGGATATCCAACAGCGGTGAGACCGAAGAGATCCTCAGGATCGTGCCCTATCTGAAGAGGTTCAACGTTGGACTCATCTCCATGACCCGTCCCGGCTCCACTCTGGCCCTTTCATCTGATGTGGTCCTGGATGTCTCGGTAAAGGAGGAGGCATGCCCGATGGGTATAGTCCCTACGGCATCCACTACCGCAACCCTGGCCATGGGCGATGCCCTTGCTGTGGCATTGATAACCCGGCGGGGGTTCCGGGAGGAAGACTTCGCCCTCTTTCACCCCAACGGCTCCCTGGGCAAGAAACTCCTGGTGAAGGTTGAAGACCTGATGCATTCAGGCAAGGAGATCCCTGTAGTCCGGCGGGACGCACCAATGACCGATACAACCATAGAGATCTCCTCCAAAAGGCTTGGCATGACCGTGGTCTGTGACCAGGAGGGGATTATAGAAGGTATAATCACTGATGGTGACCTGAGAAGGGGACTCGAGAAATGGGGCACCTCGCTCTTTCAGAAAAAGGCCGAAGAGGTGATGACCCCCAAACCGAAGATGATCGGTCCCGGAGAACTGGCGGCAAAGGCCCTCTCGGTCATGGAAAGGTACTCCATAACAGCGCTTGTTGTTCCCGATGATCAGGGAAGGCCCCTTGGGGTGATCCATCTGCATGACATACTGAGAAAGGGAATAGTCTGAGAGATGAAGAAAAAAAGGGGATATTTCGGAGAGTACGGCGGGAGGTTCGTACCGGAGACCCTCATACCTGCCCTTGAGGAGCTTGACCGGGCATTCCGGGAGATAGGAAAGGACAAAGAGTTCAGAAAGGAGTTTTCTGAACTGCTCAGAGACTATGTGGGACGGCCCACCCCTCTCTATTACGCCGCCCGTCTCACAGAGCATTTAGGTGGAGCAAAGATCTATCTAAAGCGTGAGGACCTTACCCATACCGGCGCCCACAAGATAAACAATGCCCTCGGACAGGCGCTGCTGGCAAAGAGGATGGGTAAGAAGAGGCTTATCGCCGAGACCGGGGCAGGCCAGCACGGGGTGGCCACAGCCACGGGTGCAGCCTTCGCAGGGCTCAAGTGCGAGATCTATATGGGCTCTGAGGACATGAAGAGGCAGGCACTGAATGTCTTCAGGATGCGGCTCCTGGGGGCAGAAGTGAGGGAAGTCCCCATAGGCTCAAGGACCCTGAAGGATGCCATTAATGAAGCCCTCCGGGACTGGACGACCAATGTAAAGACCACCCATTATGTCCTCGGAACCGTCTTCGGCCCCCATCCCTTTCCCACCATCGTGAGGGAGTTTCAGTCGGTCATCGGGAAGGAGGCACGGGGGCAGATCCTCCGGAAAGAGGGGCGCCTGCCCGATTACCTTATCGCCTGCGTGGGAGGCGGGAGCAATGCTATCGGGCTTTTCAGCGGCTTTCTGAAGGATGATGTGAAGATGATAGGCGTTGAGGCCGGCGGGCTCGGGATCAGGTCCGGCAAGCATGCTGCCCGGTTTGCAGGCGGCTCAGTTGGCATATTCCAGGGCTGCAGGAGTTATCTGCTCCAGGACAGAGACGGTAACGTCCTGGGGACACATTCAGTCTCGGCCGGTCTCGACTATGCCTCGGTAGGTCCTGAACATGCCTTTCTCCATGACAGGGGCAGGGTTAAATACACATATGCCACAGACAGGGAGGCACTCAGGGCCTTTGAACTCCTCTCACGGTTCGAAGGGATAATCCCCGCCCTCGAGTCAGCCCATGCCATCTCAGAGGCGGTGAAGCTCGCTCCGACCCTTTCAAAAAAACAGATAATTATCGTGAACCTCTCAGGCAGGGGTGACAAGGACGTTGCCCATGTAGCAAGAATCAGGGGGATTGGAGATCTGCTATAACAGTTCTCTAACCTCCCTTACCTGCAGAATCCTCTCCAGTATCTCCTCTGGCTCATAAATACCGGTGATATCGATCCAGCGGATCCCTTCTTCCTTTCTGAACCAGGTAAACTGCCTTTTGGCATATCTTCTGGTTGCCTTTTTCACCTCCTGAATAAGCCCCGGATAATCCATCTTCCCCTCAAGATACCGTATCACCTCCTTGTACCCTATCGCCTGAAGGGGAGTTTCGGAAGGATTTTTCTGAAGGAGCGTTCTCACTTCATTCAGAAGGCCCGCTTCAAACATCTCCTCCACCCTCCTCTCTATTATCCTGTAGAGTTCATCCCGCTCTCTTGTCAGGCCGATCTTTATGTAATCGCAGGAAAGGGGGATGGTCTTCTCACGTATGAGTTCGGTCATCCTCCGGCCGGTGCTCATAACCACTTCAAGGGCCCTTACAACCCGCCTGGTATCCAATGGGTTCAGCGCTCCCGCCCTCTCGGGATCAACCGCCTCAAGCTTCCTGTAGAGGCTCCCCGGGTCTTCTCTTTCTTCCCTCAGAAGGCGTTCTCGCAAGGCATGATCGGCTCCGGGGGCAGGAAATATCCCCCGGGTGAGTGCCTTTATATATAAACCGGTGCCTCCTACTATCAGTGGGACCTTACCCTTCCTGTGAAGACGGTCTATTATCTCCCTGACCGCCTCGAGATATTTACCGGCACTGAACCGTTCGGAAGGCTCCACAATATCAATCATATGATGGACAACCTCCTTCATCTCAACAGGTGTGGGCTTGGCTGTCCCTATATCCATCCCCCTGTATATCTGCATGGAATCGGCACTTATTATCTCTGTCCCAAGCCTCCTGGCAAGGAGAATGGAGGCTCCCGTCTTTCCAACCGCCGTCGGACCAAGCAGTATAAGAACCCTCTTTCCCCCTGTCTTATCAACCATTAACAGATCCTTTCTTGACAACAACCACCCGAAAGATTTAATTTATATATTATCAGATTTGTGGTGTGTTATTTGTTTTAGTGGGGCTGTAGCTCAGTTGGGAGAGCGCTTGAATGGCATTCAAGAGGTCGAGGGTTCGACTCCCTTCAGCTCCACCATGATAATACCAGGGGTTGCAGCAAGGTCTGCAACCCCTTTCTTATTTATGGAGATTTATGCGTGATCCACTCTTTGGTGTACGGGAAGAAAAGGTTCAGGCCCTGAGAAAGAAGATGGAAGAACTGGGCCTGAGCGAGGCGGATATTGAGGAGAAGTTTATCCGCTCTCAGGGACATGGCGGGCAGAAGGTGAACAAGACCTCAACCTGTGTCCAGCTCAGGCATATCCCCACGGGGATAACCGTCAAATGCCAGGAAAGCCGCTCACAACCCCTCAACCGTTTCCTTGCCAGAAGGCTTCTCATTGAGAGGCTGGAGGCCCATCTCCTCGGAAAGGAATCCCCTTCAGAAAAGATCCGCCAGAAAATCAGGAAGCAGAAGGCAAGGAGGAGAAGGAGGAGGCGAAAAGCCTCAGATGTATAGATTGTGGTATTCAATCTGCGTGAACAAATTTCCGATATATCACTTGTCCAGACCTGTCTCTTACCGTAACTGAAATACTGCTG
>WFTX01000056.1 GCA_015485235.1 Nitrospirota bacterium
ATATTAGCCTATTTCGTGGCCGTGTTAATAATAGGTTAATTCTATCGAATCGCTGCACCTGACCGAAAATGCTGACGCATTTTCGGCAGGTGAGTTTCGCGTTAGAAGAATTAAAAACTGTAAGTAATGATATCTTACCCTCAATTGGCAATAAAATAATATTTCTGTTAAAATTAAACTAAAGAATATAAATTGCAAAAAGTTCTGGAGGCTTAAAATGTCGACAACATTAACAACAATTATAAAAATTATAGAATCACTGCCTGAAGACAAACAAGAAAAGGTAGTAGACCATCTTCGTTATTACATTGCTGAATTAGAAGATGAAATGAAATGGGATAAGTTATTTAAAGATACAGAAACAGAACTATCCAGTATAGCAAAAGAGGTTAAACAGAAAGTGGCAATGGGTGAAGTAGAAGATTTTGATTTTAATAGACTATGAAATATAAAACTTATCCCTCTTTCTGGAAAACATACGAATCTTTAGATAACGAAATTAAAAAGCAAACGAAAAAATCTTTTGAACTATGGAGGGAAAATCCTTTTCATCCATCCTTGCATTTTAAATGCGTTAATAAAGAGGAAAATGTTTGGTCATTAAGGATAAGCAGAGGATATCGGGCTTTGTGTATATATGAGAACGACACTGTAATATGGTTCTGGACTGGGAATCATAATGATTATTTAAGGCTAATTAAGAAAAAAATCTTTTTCTAACAACCCTTTCCTGCGGACGGCTGAAGCCGCCGCAGAAATTGATGTTAAAAAAGGAGGTTCCCCCTATTTTTTCCAGCGTGGTCTGAGATCCCGCATAACCCCCCGGGTTCCGGTCAGACTTGATCGTACCGATGACCCCCGCTGTAATTTTAAGCGGTCTGCAATCTGTTGCCTTTGACATTCCAACAACTCACCCGAAAATATTGTATAATATTTACCTATGTCTGAGAGAATAGCGATATGCCCGGGGACTTTTGATCCCATCACGAACGGTCATGTCGACATAATCCAGAGATCACTCAGGATATTCGACAGGGTGGTTGTTGCTGTTCTTGTAAATCCCCAGAAAAGGCCTCTCTTCGAGAGTCAGCGGAGGATTGAACTTATCAGGGCTTCCCTTCAGGGCGTTGAGAGGGTTGAGGTGGAATCCTTCCAGGGACTTCTTGTGGATTACGTTAAGGAGAGAGGTGGTTCTGCCATCATCAGGGGGTTGAGGGCTGTCTCGGACTTTGAGTATGAACTCCAGATGGCGCTGATGAACAGGAGACTTTCACAGGAGGTTGAGACCGTTTTCATGATGCCCTCGGAGGAGTATTCCTTCCTCTCTTCCACAATGATAAAGGAGATAGCCTCCTTCGGAGGTTCGGTCAGGGGGCTCGTTCCGGAGCCTGTGGAAAGGGCGCTCAGAGAAGTCTTCCATAATGTCTGATATAATCAGAGTCTGTGAGACCTTCTCAAGTATCCAGGGAGAATCGGGGTATGCCGGTTATCCCTGTTTCTTTATCAGGTTGACTGGTTGCAACCTCCGGTGCAGTTACTGCGATACCGCCTATGCCTGGTATGAAGGCCGGGAGAGGACCGTTGATGACCTAATCGACGAGGTGGACAATGCCGGGATGGGCCTGGTTGAGATCACTGGCGGTGAACCACTTCTTCAGGAAGGAGCACTTATTCTTGCAGACAGGCTCATTGAGAAGGGCTATGACCTCTTGATAGAGACAAACGGCTCACAGGATATTTCAGAGGTGAATGAGAGGGCCGTGATAATACTGGATATGAAGACACCAGGGAGCGGCATGTCAGAGGAGATGGACCTTGAAAACCTCCGGAGGCTCCGGTCCGGGGACGAGATCAAGTTTGTCATCACCTCTGAAGAAGACTACCACTGGGCCCTTGGGATTATCAGGGATTACGCTCTGGAAGAAAGGCGGGTCCTCTTCTCACCTGTTCATGGGAGGCTCAGTCCTGAAAGGCTTGCAGAATGGATGATCAGGGATCGTCTTTCGGTCAGGCTCAATCTCCAGTTGCACAAGTATATATTCGGAGAGAGGAGAGGAGTCTGATGGGAAGGTTTGAAAGGCTTGTGGAGATAATGGACAGACTGAGGGGAGAGGACGGATGCCCGTGGGACAGGGAACAGACAAGAGAGACCCTCAAGACATACCTCGTTGAGGAGGCCTATGAACTCCTGGAGGCCCTTGATGCTGATGATCCCGGACTGATAAGGGAAGAACTGGGCGACCTTCTGTTTCAGCTTATATTTCATGCCAGGATAGCCAGTGAGAAGGGGGAATTCGACATCTGGGATGTTATAGACGGGATTACAGATAAGATGGTGGCAAGACATCCCCATGTCTTCGGGGATACAGAGGTCCAGGACTCCAGGGAGGTCATTCAGAGATGGGAGGAACTCAAGAAGAAGGAAGGAAAGATGAAGGACTCCCTCCTTGAGGGGATTCCCGAGGCACTTCCCTCTCTGCTGAGGGCCCACAGGGTTCAGGAAAGGGTATCAAGGGTGGGGTTTGACTGGGAGGATATCGAAGGTGCCCTTGAAAAGGTGGATGAGGAGTTTGAGGAGTTCAGGAATGCCCTCAGGAAGTCTGAGAGACAGCAGATAGAGGAGGAACTGGGGGACCTGTTCTTCTCCCTGGTCAATATCTCGAGATTCGTGGGGATAAACCCTGAAGAGGCCCTCCGGAAGACCGTGACAAAGTTTGCAAGGAGGTTCCGGTATATCGAGAAAAAGGCGGAAGAGTCCAGCCGTTCCCTTTCCGAAATGAGCCTTGAGGAGATGGAAGAGATCTGGCAGGAGGCGAAGGGGCGGGAAGGGGGGTGACTTTTTTGTGTCATTCTGAGCGCCAGCGAAGAATCTCTGAATGCGGAAATGGAACGACCATGCGGATTCGGGTCTCAGACCCTGATGGAGATATGGGGATCAGGTTACAACCCTGATCCCGCAGTAGAACAATCATAAGAAAGCTCGTCTCACAGAGTGATTATAATATCTGCTATAATAATAGATATCATAATCAGGGAGGTGAAGGAGAATGAAGAATGTGACAGCCATGGATATTCGGAGGGAACTGGGAGGGCTTCTGGATGAGGTTGCGAACAAGAACGAACGGATCGTTATATCACGAGGAAACAGGCCTATGGCTGTCATGATTTCCATGGCAGAATATGAAGAGCTGGTGCTAAAGAAAACTCGTGAACGGGAATTGAAAGATCTTGCTGAAAAGATGGACAGGATAAGAGAGACCCATGCTCAATACACACGTACGTTTGATACTGTGCAAGCAGTTAGAAAAATCCGGAGTAATAAATGATTGTTCTGGATACATCGGTCATCCTCAAGTGGGTGTTAGGACCGGAAGGAGGACACAGAAAAGCCGTTAGTTACAGACAGAAGCATATTACAGGTGAGGAACTGATCGGAGTGCCATCACTGTTTTTCTACGAGACTGCAAATGTACTTTCAACAAGGTCCGGGCTTCCTGTTGATGTTGCCCTGGATATTTTTCGTTCCCTCTGGGATTTTGATTTTGAAGTCCTTGCTCTGGACCGTAAAGACTTTGAAGAAATTATAAAAGTGTCGCGGGAATGCAGTATTTCAGGTTATGATGCAGTGTATATCGTCATTGCAAGGAAACATGGCTGCTGTCTTGTAACTGCAGACAGAAGGCTATTCAATCGGACCAGACACCTGGGATTCGTGGAACTCCTGTAACAGAGGACACAGAGTGAAAAGAGGATATATTTTTTACTTCGCGCTCTTCGTGGTGGAAGTTTATCAACCTGATGGGTGATAGACTGGCAGTTGGTGTATGGATAAAGCGGTATTGCTAAAATGGGGATTAATCCCCGCCTTCACCAGCCCCATAGTCTGATATTCAGATATCATTAGTAGTAGAATCGCTCAATTTGGGTTGTAAAAAGATCGGATTACCACAGAGGACAGGAAGGTCACCGAG
>WFTX01000057.1 GCA_015485235.1 Nitrospirota bacterium
CCTGCCCGTTCTTATTATTAATACTGTCATAAGTAATGTCAGGGTGAGCAGGCTGACCTCCATCGAGACCGGATTTAATGCGATGTTTTTTTGAATCGTAAAGTGAGGTGTCCTGTTCAGTTATAATGCATAGACTATAAGGTCACGGGGAGTTACTGCCGGTATCGCTGAAATCCGGTGCTCTCCAGAGGTCAGCCTGCTCCTGAATAAGGGTTGATGGTTTTACTGATGTAGGTATTAATAATAAATCGCTCAAATGAAGAGGTGATTTGACAAAACCGTTCCCTCTATGATATGTTAGTGCTTACTTACACTTTGAGGAGGTGAGTTCATGAAACGGCTTGTCATTATAGGCGTCTTGATTATTATTTGGAGCCCCGTTTTTTCCAGCGGACTGACCCTGGAGGAGGGACTCCGGGTAATCGCCTCCCGTTCGCCGGAGATAGAGATCTCAAAGGAGGATGAGAAGGTATCCACCGAAGATCTGGCCATAGTCAGGAGCAACCTCTACCCCCACCTGAACCTCTATGCACGCCACTCCTGGCTCAGATATCAGCCAGAAGCCCTCTTTGGCTCTTTCGGACCTGTACCTATTGCAGACAGGACTTCACTTACCTACGGGTTTGAGGTCAGACAGCTTCTCTTTGATTTCCAGAGGACATCCTCTCTGGTGGAGGCAGCCTTGGAGGGAAGCACTGCAAGAAAACATGCCGTGGAGGTGACAAGAAACAACGCCCTTCTTGAATTCATCATCGCCTACTATGATGCCCTTGAGGCCGAACGGCTCCAGGAGCTTGCCTCCCAGGAGGTGAAGAGGTTTGAGGCCCACCTGGCTGATACGCGTGCGCTTCTTGATGAGGGGCTCATAACAAGGAATGACCTTCTCCAGGCAGAGGTCCTCCTGACGGATGCAAGACAGAATGAGATTACCATGAAAAATCTTTACAAAACGGCCATTGCAAACCTGAACCGGCTTCTTCTCAGACCCCTTGAAGAGGATGTAACGATCAGCGACAATGGTGATATAAGCCTCCCCTTCCAGTCCATTGAGGCGGCAAGGGAGACCGCCCTTTCCCGGAGAAAAGAGCTGGAGGCACTCAAGGCTGCAATAAGGGCAAAACAGATGGAACTCAAGTCAGTAAAGGCCGAGTTCTATCCTACACTCTTCGTGGCCGGCGGGTTTCAATACGAGGAAAACCCCTACATGGTTCATGAGGGGAACTGGTCCCTCATGGCGGGCCTTAACCTCAACCTCTTTGGAGGGGGGGAGCGGTTTGCCAGGATAAGAAAAATCGAGGCTCAGATCAAAAGGCTTGAGGCTGAAAGGAGACGGCTTACGGACCTGATCGCCCTCGAAGTACAGAGATCGTATCTTGATTCCCAGAGTGCGGCCCATAAAACCACTGTAACCTTAAAGGCGGTGCAGCAGGCGGAAGAGAACCTCCGTCTCCAGAAACTCCGTTACAAGGAGGGGCTGGGAACGGCAACGGAGGTGACCGATGCCGTGACCCTGCTCACCCTTGCTGAGACAAATCAGGCCCGTGCCATATATGAAAAGAGGAGGGCCGTAGCAAGGCTCCTCCGGGCCACAGGTGATGACCTGTTAATCAGATATTCCACTGGAAAGGAACAATCAGATGACTGAAGAACTGAACAGGGAGAACAATCACAGGAAGAGAAACAGGGCACTTCTTGTCTTCGGTATAACACTCCTGATAGGACTGGTTGTCGGTCTCCTCTATGTCCGGTACAAGAGGACCCATATTTCCACTGATGATGCCTTTGTGGAAGGCGCAATCCATCAGATAGCCCCGCGGATATCAGGGACGGTTATTGAGGTTATGGTAAGGGACAACCAGCTTGTGAAAAAGGGAGACATCCTGGTAAGGCTTGATCCTGAACCTTACGAGAAGAAAAGAGATGAAGCCCGTGCCGCCTTTGAGGCTGAGAAAAGACAACTGAGCGAACTGAAGGCTGCAATCCATGCCCAGGAGCTGAAGGTTGAAGCGGCAAGGGCCAGGCTTGAGAAGGCTCTTTCCGGGAAAGACGAACTCACCGCCCTTCTTGAAGCAAGGCGTGCCGAATTCCGTGCACAGGAATTTCTTCTCAGACAGGCGGAGACGGATCTTCGCAGGGCAGAGGAACTTTTTAAAAAGGGCGTCTTCCCACAGGACAGGTACGACAGGGCAAAGACCGCCCGTGATGCTGCCAGTGCAAAGCTTGATGCCCTGGCGGCGGCCGTAAAAAGGGCTGAAGCGGCTCTTGCAGGACACAAAAATACCATAAGGGAAGCTGAGGCAGGGCTTTCCGCGGAAGAAGCGCTCCTCAAGAGGATAGAGGCATCTCTCAAGGCAAAGGAGAGCCTCCTGAAGAGAAGAAAGGCCGTTCTGGAGTATGCCGAGCTCCAGCTCTCTTACACTAACATAACCGCTCCAGCCGAGGGGTACATAACCAAAAAGTCCATAGAGGCAGGAGATCAGGTCAGAGCAGGCATGCCGCTTATGGCAGTAGTCCCGCTCTCCGGTCTCTACGTGGTCGCAAACTACAAGGAGACTCAGATAGCAAGGATAAAGCCGGGTCAGCCTGTAGAGATAGATGTTGATGCCTATCCTGGCAGGACCTTTGAGGGAAGAGTAGAAAGCATAATGGCCGGGACCGGGGCGGTCTTCTCCCTCTTCCCCCCTGAAAATGCCACCGGCAACTATGTGAAGGTGGTCCAGAGGATACCTGTGAAGATAGTTCTCAAGGAAGACACAGATCCGGAACATATCCTCCGGGTGGGGATGTCTGTCGTCCCTACGGTCCTGATCAGATAACGAAACCTGAACCCTACCCCTGTACAAAAACCAGAGTTCAGTAGGGTCATACAGTTAGTGACCTTCTGAAAGATTCCGGATAATAGCAGAGGTCTTGCTGCCTCTGAAAAACAAATTTCAACTGTAAGGAAAAGCATAGAGATATCCTTATGAACAGATTTCTGATTGCCATAACTGTGATGCTGCCCACCCTGATCGAGATCATCGATACCTCTGTAGTGAACGTCTCCCTCGATCATATAAGGGGTTCCCTTTCTGCAGGGATCGATGAATCGACCTGGGCCATCACTTCCTATCTCGTCTCGAATGCGATTATAATCCCCATAACGGGCTGGCTGAGCCGGGTCTTCGGGAGGAAGAACTACCTGATCGCCTCCATCGCAATGTTCACAGTAAGTTCCTTTCTCTGCGGCTCGGCCTGGAGCCTGAGGGCCCTGATAATCTTCAGGATAATCCAGGGTATAGGCGGCGGCGGGCTCCAGCCCCTCAGCCAGTCGATCCTGCTTGAGGCATTCCCCCCGTCCCAGCATGGAAGGGCGATGGCCATCTTCGGGGTGGGAATAATGTTCGGTCCCATCGTCGGCCCCCTTCTTGGAGGATGGATCACTGATAACTGGTCATGGCGTTGGATATTCTACATAAATGTTCCTATCGGGATCATCTCAATCATCCTCTCTACACTGGTAATCAAGGACCCTCCCTACATGAAGAGGCAGAGGATGAAGATAGATTATCCGGGTCTTCTGCTCCTTGCACTGGGGCTGGGTTCGCTCCAGTTCGTCCTGGACAAGGGCCAGAGGGAGGACTGGTTCGGATCGCCTGTCATAGTTGCCTTTTCACTGATTACTGTAATCTCCCTCGTTCTCTTTGTGATCCTTGAACTCTTCTCTGATGCACCGGTGATAAACCTCCGGATCTTCAGGGACAGAACATTCACGACCGGGAACATCCTCATGTTCTTTGCCTTCTTCAATCTCTTTGCAAGCATAGTGCTCCTGCCGATCTATCTCCAGACCATGATGGGCTATACGGCCTTTCTCGCCGGCGTGGTCCTCGGACCGGGCGGACTGGCGACAATGATCGCTCTGCCCGTAGCCGGAAGGCTTGTGGAGAAGCGGAACCCGAAGGTGATACTTGTAATAGGGATAGTGGTGAGTGGTTTTTCCACATATCTGATGTCCCTTTTCAACCTTCAGACCGGGTTCTGGACCCTGGTCTGGCCCAGGGTTGTCCTTGGGATAGGCATGGGGTTTCTCTTCATCCCTCTTACCACCCTGACTCTCTCACATATCCCTAAAGAGAAGATGACCGATGCAACGGCGATGTACAACCTGCTCAGGAATATAGGAGGAAGTGTGGGGGTGGCATATGTAACAACGATACTTTCCCGGAGGGCCCAGTTTCACCAGGCACGACTGATAGAGCATCTCACCCCCTTTGACAGCGCATATCAGGTCGCCAGGGAAAGACTGGAGGGAGTACTCCGGTTCCGTGGGGTCGACAGCCTGAGCCCCGATGCGCTGATTCATGCCGAACTCCTCAGACAGTCCGGGATGGGAGCCTTTAATGATGCCTTCTTCCTCGTGTCGATCCTGATGGCGCTTATACTTCCGCTGGTCTTCATAATGAAATGGAACAGGCGGAGAGGTGAGAGGCCGGCAATTACACATTAACAGGATGAATATCTTGGACGGTCCGCCAGAGATATATCCCTTTTGGCTATAATAAACGAATGGGAAACAAGAAGGTGCATACATGCCCCTTATGGGCAGGGTATCTGCTTATCTGTCCCCTCCGGAGGCTCATCCAGAATCCTGAGAAGATTCTTTCACCATATGTAAAACCCGGCATGAAGGTGCTGGATATCGGGCCGGGCATGGGATTTTTCAGCCTTCCCATGGCCCGGATGGTGGGTGAGGATGGGAAGGTCTTCTGCGTGGATATACAGGAGGGGATGCTTTCAGCACTCATGAAGAGGGCTGCCAGAGAGGGGCTGGATAAAAGAATAGAGCCTGTACTGATAAACCCCGGCGCAGGACTTCCCCTTCCGGATGAACCCCTCTTTGACTTCTGCCTCGCCTTTGCCGTGCTTCATGAGGTTGGTGAAAAGGAGCTTCTCATATCCGAGATATCCGGAAGGATGAAGCAGGGAGGGCTCTTCTACTATGCCGAACCAAAGGGGCATGTAAAGAAAAGGGACTTTGAAATGACCCTTGGTTTTCTTGAGAAGGCAGGCTTTGTCCTCAAGGAGAGGCCAAAGGTGATGAGAAGCCATGCGGCCATGCTTCTCCTTCCAGTTGTCTGAATTGTTACCCGAGACAGAGGGTGTTCATACGACTGAATGCAATCACGGAGGTTTCTCTCCATGTCTTGTATCCGGGGGTGTGCTCAGAATTTTTCATTATCAATACATGGTGGTTCACGTAAGCGCTTTCCTGTGTCGGCCCGGCGGAGACCGAACGGCCTTATCTACTCAAAATATCCTTTATGTTATTGACCAGGCCTGTTAAGGCACCGTCCATAACAGACCTTCTCTACTCAGACACGACCGGCGCTTCATAATGAAAAATTCAGAGCACACTCCCGGAGGTTTGTTCACTAATCCTCAAATCTGTCTTTCTGCCTCCCTGTCCTGCCCATGATAAATCGTTCAATTAGAAGTAGCGGAGTTGGGTAATGGCAGACAAAAAGACCGTTATTGCTCCTTGGCTTGCGGCTTCTCCCTGGTTTTTTCCGGAGCTACGGTCCTGAAGATTTGTTCTTTCAGGTAGGTCCCGATCTGATAGGGCACGCCATCCTTCAGGAGGAACCAGCCTTCCTTGTGTTTATACAGAGGGAGTTTCACCTCTTCCGCTCCACTGATCTGGAGGTAGCCCTTTTCTTCAGCTCCATCGGGCAGCCTGTTCCCTTCAGGAAAACCGCTTCCCGCAAGGGACGAAAACCTTCCAAGATAGTCCTGGACATCTCCGGAGGATGCCTTCTCTTCTCTGTCAGGCTTTATGATATACCAGCCGTCTTCCTTTCTCCGCAGATGAAAAGACCGGTCCGCTTCCTTCCAGAGGACCTCTTCAATCCGGTCTTCAGAGATAGAGACGATTGTCCTGTCCCTGAAGTCATTCCTCTTGTTTGGAAGGGCTTCCATGAAGCTGGAACTTACCAGATAGACCCTGTTGTCCCCCTCCTTCCTGATATAGATAAGGGAGTACC
>WFTX01000058.1 GCA_015485235.1 Nitrospirota bacterium
CCTCAGGAGAGCACCGGATTTCAGCGATACCGACAGTAACTCCCCGTGACCTTATAGTCTATGCATTATAACTGAACAGGACATCTCACTTTACGATTCAAAAAAAACATCGCATTAAATCCGGTCTTGATGGAGGTCAGCCTGCTCACCCTGACATTACTTATGACAGTATTAATATTATCTGACCTTCAAAACCATGCTTCCCTTCCCTATGCCAAGCAAGTCCGCCACAACATCACATTTAGCCCTGAAGAGGTAAACAATCCCTTCCCTGCTCCCATAAAGTGTCTCGAAATTGGCCTGCCCCTTGCTGATTACAAGGGGGGCATCCCTGAAGGCGGAAAGAAACTCCTCCGAACACTCCCCGAGGGGTGTCCCCACACCGTCAGAACCATTCCCGATCACCATGCACAACCCGTCTATCCCCGTATAAACTGCGTCCTCCATGGTAACATCGTTCAGAACAGGTCCTCCCCTTACCACTGCTGTAACATCCTTTCCTCTGGCAATAAGTTCCTCTATGAGGATCCTGTCAAAGACGATCTCTCCAGCGTTGTCAAGTAGATACAGCACAGAAGGACTCTTCCTGAGAAGATCACTGAACCTCTCGTACTCATCAATAACCGGCCTTTCCTCCCTTGCCCTTTCCAGCTCTTCCGTTATGTCAACATCAGAAAAGATCCCGAAATCAATGGAGTTCCCGGCTATCGAGAGGACCACCGCCCTGTAAAGGGGAGCAAGGTCCTCCCTCACAATCCTTCTCATCATGGGCAGTAATCTCATCGCCTTCTCATTTGAAACACGCTTCTTCCGGGTATAGGGGTCGTATCCGATGAACTCCCTTACCCTTCGGTGCAGAGTAGTGGTTGTATGGGCAGGAGAGAGGTCATAATCAGCCCTCTGAATTATCTCCAGCACATCCCTCATCAGATCATGCCATCCCTGTTTGCCGTCTCCTGCTGCCTCAAGGGAGAGAACAACCTGTCTGATAAAACAGGGAAAGCATCTCAGGTCGACCCTTATATCATTCATACCACAATCCCGAGTCCCCTTATAGTAATATTAAGGAGTCCACCGATAAGAAAGGCCAGGAAGAAAACGATCGCTGTAACGGCCATAGCTACCTTCATCCCTCGCTCCTTGATTATCATAAAGAAGTTTGCAATACAGGGAACGAATAGTGTAATGGTAACGAGGCTTACAAGGGTCTGGAGAGAGTTCAGCTCCCCGGCCTGGGCCATACTGAAAAGGCCCGCTGCCCCGTAATCACGCCTCAGAAAACCCATTATGAAAAACCCTGTGGTCTTCTCCGGAAGTCCCAGAAAACCCCTTACAAGGGGAGAGGCCGCTTTCTCAATTATACCAAGAAGCATCATCCTGTCGAGCAGGAAAAGCACAAGGGTTCCGAGCAGGAAAAGGGGGACCGCCTCTTTCAGGTACCACTCAATCCTGCCAATTGTTTTCATGAGGATATTACCCATCCTCGGCATCCTGAGGGGCGGTATCTCCATGAAGAACTCCGTCCTTTCACCGGGAACTACCTTTGCAGCAAGATATCCGGCCAGGAAGAGCACACCGACGACAGTCCCTCCCCAGATCGTGAGAGCCGTGAACGACAGCGCACCCAGCATACCCAGGATCACACCTATCTGGGCGGAACATGGTATTGCAAGGGCAAGAAGGAATGTGGCTATTATCCTGTCTCTTTTAGTTTCCAGTATCCTCGTGGTCATTACAGCCATGGTCCCGCAGCCAAGGCCGAGTATCATCGGGAGTATGGCCTTTCCGTTAAGCCCTATAATATTGAAGACCCGGTTACTCAGTATGGCAAGCCTGGGAAGATAGCCGCTGTCTTCAAGGATTGAGAAGGCTATGAAAAAGGTGGCGGTTATGGGAAGAATTATTGCTATGGAATAGGTCAGGGCTACAGTAACAAGCCCGTACTCGCCAACAAGCATATCCCTTATAAAGGCAATGGGAAGAAAGGTATCCACCACCTTTGTAACCATGGGATTAAGGTAACGACCGAATATGACTCCCTCAAAAAAATCAACCAGTGTCCCTGCCCCGAAGACACCCACAAACTCATAGAGAGCAAAGAGCACCACCAGCAGAACCGGACCTCCCCATACCGGGTGCATGGTGGCATAATCAAGAAACCTTGATATTACCCCCCTTGAAGCCTCATACCGGGTAACTGTCTCCCTGACTATACCATCCAGTATACTGACTCTCTGGTCATTAATCACCTGGGCAAGGGCCCGGCCGAACTCAGCCTCGCACTCCTCCCTCAGTCTCTCTATCTCTACTATATCTTCATCCCTCAGGTTGTTCTTGAGCCAGTCCCTAAGGCTTTCATCCCCGGCCAGGATCATGACCGCAATGGAGCGGCCGGAAATGGGAGCAGAAGGCAGCAACGATGCTATCCTCTCGATATAACCCTCAAGAACATCATCGTACCTGATCCGGAGAGGGGATACGCATGTGTTCAGGAGTTTCTCCCTCAACTGTCTGAACCCCTTTTTGCGAGGGGCTACGGTACTGACCACAGGAACTCCGATAAGGGCTGAAAGCTTCTCCCTGTCTATCACTATACCCCTGTCCCGTGCTTCATCCTCCATGTTCAGATCCATCAAAAGGGGCAGCCCCATTTCTATCAACTGGAGGGTAATCATGAGTCCCCGCCGGAGATTCTTGGAGTCAAGGACCTGTATCACGGCCCGCGGCGTTTCCTGGAGCAGGATATCCCTGGTGACCCGCTCATCCTCGCTCATCGGTATGAGGCTGTTCACTCCCGGCGTATCAATGACAATACACCTCTTGCCGTCAAGGGTTATATTGCCCTGGGAGACCTCAACAGTTGTGCCGGGGTAGTTCGAGACAGTGACATATCTCCCGGTGAGATGCCCGAAGATGACACTCTTGCCGACATTGGGGTTTCCGACAAGTACTATTCTGTCTATGCCCCTGCCTGCCTTGAGCTCTTCAGTCTTGTGACACTCCACCTCTGCATTCACCTTTCATATGATGATGTGACCGGTTCTGTCATGTCCTCAAAACAGAGCAATCACCGGCATGAAGTTTCATCTGTTCACTTCAGAGGACAACCCGCCTGATGGAACAAACCAGAAGCTCTCTTGATAATTATTATCAATATCATTTTAAACAATCAACCCGTCCTTTGTCAATGACTGGCAGGAGAGTAAAAAAGCGTGTTAGTTTTACGTCCTATGTTCTGCGTCGATAGTGTCCAAAATGACTTTTACCTGAATTGAGCGATTTATACCAGGATACCCATGTGAAGGCGTTTCGTAACCCCATTTCATGCAATGAGTATAAATGAATCCTCTCCGGGCTTAAGCCCGGAGAGGATTCATAATAACATTTCTTATCTTACTGCCCAACTTTTCAGAATTATATCGCATGATCTGGTAGCTGTAAATTTCTGGACGGAATATGAAGACGGCAGTAGCTGCCTGAGAGATCAGGAGTCATCAGGCACCCCGGGCGGCACTGCAGAAATCCATGAACTCCTTCACGACCCTGGGAAGGCTCCTTTTCCGGTGTGTCACAAAATAGAAAC
>WFTX01000059.1 GCA_015485235.1 Nitrospirota bacterium
ATGTGTATAAGAGACAGATAAAGGAATTAACAATTACGCTTCCGGCACCGACCCTGACCGGCCCCCTGATCCTTGATCCCTTTACAACAGCGCCCCGCTCAACCGTAACCCTCCCAATGACGGAGCTCTTCCTGTCTATCCTTCCCTTAAGCATGCGTTCAGTGTATTCATCAAGGACAATCGTATTGGCATGAAGGAGATCATCCTTCTTCCCGGTGTCAAGCCACCACTTCTCGAGTATCTCGCTCTTTACGGTCTTGCCGGCCTCTATCAGCTTCTGGATTGCATCGGTAATCTCAAGTTCTCCCCGTCGTGAGGGCTTTATCGCCTCTATTGCCTCATGGATTCCAGGAGAAAAGAGATAGACCCCCACGAGGGCTAAATTGGAGGGAGGCCTTGAAGGCTTCTCTACAAGCCTTTCTATGCTCCCATCCCCCTTTAACTTTGCGACCCCGAACTGTCTGGGGTTATCCACTTCCTTCAGGTAGATCAGAGCATCAGGCCTCTCCTTTCTGAAGCGCTTTATGGCGTCCTTCAAGCCGTGTCCAAGGAGGTTGTCACCCAGGTACATAACAAAATCATCATCTCCGAGGAACTCCCTCGCCACAAAGACGGCATGGGCAAGACCGAGGGGCTCTTCCTGGAGGATATACCTTATCTTAACCCTCCACTTCCTACCCGTGCCGAGGTAACCCCTCACCTCATCACCGGTCTCGGGCGATATTATCACCCCCACCTCTCTTATGCCACCGTCCCTGATATGATCAAGGACATACCCTAAAATGGGCTTCCCTGCCACCGGGACAAGCTGCTTGGCCATGGTGTGGGTAAGGGGCCTCAGCCTTGTTCCCTTCCCTCCACTTAAGATTAATGCCTTCATAGTTGTATAATATCCTCTGAACGTTCCGCCTGTTACCAGCGGTTCCGGACTAACTTTGCATATCATGGGAAGGCGGTATGGCGGAGAAAACATTCAATGCTCGACACCTTTGAAAAAGAAGGATTCAGTTATCTGACAGTCCTGGTCAGACAGTATTCAGTAACAACTGCTGATTCAGGCTCCTGTCCCTTAAATCCTGTCGGTTGCATTGTGTTTTCACAGCCTTGCCGACTTCCCTTCAAAATATTTGGACAGATCTGGCCTATTATAACAGATAAAAGATATTGAAATGAAATATGCCCTTCAGATAATATCGGTTCTGCTCCTTGATCTTCTCAGTTTTCTGCTCTCCCTCTGGGTGAGCTGGATGACAAGGCTGAAACTCTATCCCCTGATCCTCTCGGGGCTTCCTGACTTTCATTTTACCTTTGGATATTTCCTTGGTCTCTTCTGGATACCCCTGATCTTCATCTTCTTCATGGCCTATGAGAATCTCTACACGCTCAAACTGCCCTTCTGGGACGAGACCAAGAAGATCTTCAAGGCCATTACCATAGCCACGGTGGTAGTGATGGCCGTTGTCACCCTTGGGAAGATCTCGGACCGGGTCTCGCGGCTCGTTCTTGTCAATCTCTGGATTGTATCCCTGGTCATATTTCCCACAATCAGGCTCTGGGGCAAGAAGGCACTCTACATGATGGGCATATGCAGGGAGAAAGTGCTTATCATAGGTGCAGGCCAGTCGGGAAGGCTCGTGCTCAGGTGGCTTCAAAGGGAAACCCATATAGGGTATGATGTGATCGGCTTTCTCGATGACGATCCTGAGAAGACCGGCAAGGTTATCAATGGCAAGAAGGTCTTTGGAAAGACACACCATTTCAAAAGGTTTGTCCGGGAACTGGGGGTAAAAACCATTGTTCTGGCAATTCCCTCCCTTGGAGCCAGTACACTCTCTGAATGGGCGGGCAGAATACAGAAATACGTAAAGAACACACTCATAGTCCCGGACATCTACGGTGTCGCCCTTTTGAACACCGAACTCCTCCATCTCTTCTATGAAGAGATATTTCTTCTTAATATCAGAAACAACCTCAAATCACCCATCAACAGGTTCATCAAGCGGTCCTTCGATATAGCGATCGCACTGATCTTTCTGCCCCTTCTGATAATAGCAATAGGACTGATCGGAATTCTGATCAAGATGGAGACACCGGGTCCTGTATTTTATACCCACCCAAGGATAGGAAGGAACGGAAAGGTTTTCCGGTGCTACAAGTTCAGGACCATGGTGAGAGATGCCGAAGAGGAACTCCAGAGACTGCTTCAGAACAATGACTCTGCCAGGGGAGAGTGGGAGAAGTTCTGGAAGCTCTCCGACGATCCAAGGGTTACCAGGATCGGGCGGTTTCTCAGAAGGACCTCCCTTGATGAGCTCCCCCAGATCTTCAATGTCCTGAAGGGTGAGATGAGCATGATAGGCCCCCGTCCATACCTTCTGAGGGAACAGGAGGCAATAAAAGACAGGATAGACCTGATAACCTCGGTAAGGCCGGGCATTACCGGCCTCTGGCAGGTCAGCGGACGGAGCGATACAACCTACCTTTACAGGATACGCCTGGACATATGGTACATAATGAACTGGTCCTTATGGCTTGACCTCTTTATTCTCCTTAAAACAGTGCGGGTCGTAATCGGAAGAGAGGGTGTGCGATGAGAAGATGTTTATATTACATGAGTTTTTTCATTCTCCCTTTACTGCTTGTCTTCCCGCCGGACCATGCCTATGGGGGAAAGCTGCTACAGAGTGTCAGAGACTGCTTCAGAGAGATCAATTCTCTGAGCGGTGAGTTTACACAGACAACATCAGTCAGGTCAATGGATGAGAAGTTCCAGTACTCCGGAGTATTCTATCTCCTGAAGCCTGAGATGTTGAGGTGGGACTATCTCGTGGGAAGCACTGATCAGGCCTACCTTAACGGAGAAGAGATGATCCTCTTTCAGCCTGCACAGAAACAGGCATTCCTCCTGAAAGCCGGAGAGGTAGCATCAGGTAAATCCCCCCTCGGGCTTCTTCTTGAGATGGATGATATTGAAAAATACTACAAGGTCAGGGAGAAGAAAGACAGACTTGTCCTTCATCCGAAGACACCATCCATTATAAGCCGGGCAGAGCTGGTCATACGCGAGGGAAGATTCCCGATAAGCGAGATCGTCCTGACCGATTCCATCGGTAACAGGACAACTATCAGTATAGAAAAGGTCAAAATCAATCCTCCCCTGAAGCCGGAGAAGTTCCGGTTTTCACCTCCGGAAGGGGTATCAGTGATAGACCGGAGATGACACAGGAAACCCTTATCCTTGGAATTGATACATCCTGTGACGACACCTCTGCAGCGGTGGTCAGAAACGGAAGGAAGATACTCAGCAATATAGTCTCTTCCCAGGCCGAGGTACACGGAAGGTTCGGTGGGATCGTTCCTGAACTTGCATCAAGACGGCATATAGAGATGATCTGGCCTGTAGTCCGGAAGGCACTGGATGACGCAGGGAGAGGCATCAGTGATCTTCATGCCATCGCTGTCTGTAACGGTCCGGGCCTTGTCGGCTCACTCCTGGTCGGCCTCTGCTTTGCCAAGGCCCTTGCCTATTCCACGGAACTCCCGCTTTTAGGAATAAACCACCTTGAGGGACATATCTGCTCGAACCTTTTCTCTCCCTCACCTCCCGATTACCCTTTCCTCTCCCTTACAGTCTCCGGGGGGCATACCCTTCTGGTTCTTGCAAGGGATTCCCTGGACTACAGGGTCATCGGGAGCACCAGGGATGATGCTGCAGGAGAGGCCTTTGACAAGGTAGCAAAACTCCTTGGTCTCGGCTATCCCGGCGGCCCCCTTATAGAAAAGGCTGCATCAGAAGGCAATCCCGACAAAGTCCCTCTCCCGAGGCCCATGATCAATGAAGGGTTTGACTTCAGTTTCAGCGGCCTGAAGACCGCTGTCAGAAACGCCGTAAGGGAACTGAGAGAAAAAGGGGTTCCGGAAGAGGAAATTCAGAGGGATATTTCAGCTTCATTCCAGTCTGCAGTAGTGGATGTGCTTCTCCACAAATCCAGAAAGGCGCTCCAGAGCTTTGGAATAAAGGAAATTGCCCTATCCGGAGGAGTTTCGGCAAATGGTGCCCTTAGAAGGGCCTTCCTGGCAATGGAAAAAGAAGGTATCCGGGTTCATCTGCCGGAGAAGAAACTCTGCACAGATAATGCAGCCATGACAGCCGCTGCAGGACATCAGCACTTTCTGAGAGGGGAAAGGGCAGGACTCGACCTTAACGCCCACGCCGTGC
>WFTX01000060.1 GCA_015485235.1 Nitrospirota bacterium
ACATATTGATATACAATGAAATGAGATTGCTTCGGCCCGGCAGGCCGGGCCTCGCAATGACACTCAAGCCCATTAATCAGAGTTTCCTAAAGTTATGGAGGGGGGGGAGCTACTCTTCCTTGAGGATTCTCCAGAGGCTGGTTCTTGATATACCGAGCATCTCGGCGGCTTTCGTCCTGTTGCCACCGACAAGATCGAGTATTTTCATTGCATAATCCCTGGTGAGTTCATCAACCGTTTTTATGCTGTCTGGAGATACTGTTTCAATTCTGAACAGTTGCATGGTGACAGGGAGGGACTCGGGTCTGATATAACCGGTCTTCTCAAGTATTACTGCCCGCTCGATCACATTCTCAAGCTCTCTCACATTGCCCGGATAACTGTAGGACTTCAGGACATCCAGCGCCTCCCTTGTAAAACCCCGGATCTCCCGGTTTGCCGCTCTTGCATGTTTTTTAAGAAAGTGCCTGCTCAGGGGAACTATATCCTCTTTCCGTTCTCTCAGGGGAGGGATGTATATCTCCATCACATTCAGGCGGTAGTAGAGGTCCCTTCTGAACTTCCCCGCTTCAATGAGACCACGGAGGTTCTGGTTTGTTGCTGCGATGAACCGGACGTCCACCTTTATCGGTCTCGTGCCTCCCACCCTGAAAAACTCCCGGTCCTCGATCACCTTCAGTAGCTTCGCCTGGAGGGATGGGGGCATCTCGGCTATCTCATCGAGAAACAATGTCCCCCTGTCTGCAATCTCAAGAAGCCCCTTCTTGGCGGTCACAGCCCCGGTAAAGGCCCCCTTCTCATGGCCGAAGAGTTCACTGGCAAGGAGCTGTTCAGTAAATATGGCGCAGTTCACAGCAATAAAGGGCTCGTCCTGACGCACACCGGTATAGTGTATGAGCTTTGCCACGAGTCCCTTGCCGGTCCCGCTCTCCCCGGTTATTATCACATTACAGTCTGAGCTGGATATGCTCTCAATGATGTCAACCACCTGGAGCATCCTTTTGCTCCTGGCTATGAATGGAGGTAGTTGTCTGTTGATTCCGAGATTGATCTTGAGTGCAACGTTCTTGTTCTCAAGGCTTTTTTTTTCAACAATCTTGCTGACCTTGAGAATCAGTTCGTCAAGGTTGAATGGTTTGGTCAGGTAATCATAGGCCCCTGTCTTCATCGCCTCCACAGCCGAGTCTATACTCCCGAAGCCCGTTATCATGATCACCTCCGTCTCAGGCCACCTCTCCTTTATCCTTTCCAACAGGCTTATGCCATCCATGCCCGGCATCTTGATATCCGTTACAACAACATCAAAGTGCCCTTCTTCCATACACTTCAATGCCTGGAGTCCGTCGGAGACACCCCTTGCCGCATATCCTTCCTTCTGGAGGGCGTAAATAAGGTGTTTCAGGGTGATCTTTTCATCTTCTGCTACAAGAATGCTGAAGCTCATATATCCCTCGGAAGATAGATTGTAAATGTCGTGCCTTCTGATGTACTGGTTATCTTTATCCTTCCATAATGGTTGTTGATTATATTATATACTATTGAGAGCCCTAAACCGGTTCCCCTGTCTTTCGTTGTGAAAAAGGGATCAAAGACCTTCTCCAGTGCCTCTTCAGGGATACCCGGACCCGTGTCCGAGACATCAACCCTCACCACATCGTCGTCCTCCGAGATTACCACCACCAGTTCACCCTCGTTCTGCATGGCATCAAGGGCGTTTGTGAATAGGTTCAGAAAGACCCGCTCCATCTGTACTGGATCGATGAACAGATAGACCTCTGGCGGTGACTGAAGGGAAAACTCGACCCCTCCGGATGGATACACCTTGCTGAGCTGATCATAAACCCTGGTGATCAGGTCTGGAAGGTTCGTCCTCGTCTTCTCCGGTTTCTTCTCCCGGGCAAACTCAAGGAGGTCCCCCACTATCTTCTTCACCCTCATGGTCTGGCTCAGGATATCTTCCACTGTCTCGATTATTATCCCTTCACTTCTTCCCTTCACCTCCCTTGCCAGTATCTGGGCAGAGAGATGGATATTGTTCAGGGGATTGTTCAACTCGTGGGCAACACCTGAAGCGAGCGTACCAATGGCAGCAAGTTTCTTGTGACGGATGAGTTCCTCTTCTTTCTTAATGAGCTGAAGTTCCCGTTCCTTAAGTGTAGCAGCCATGTTATTGTATGTCCTTATCAACGTACTTACTTCATCCTTGCCTGACGGGAAAGGCAGGGGAGAGAAAAAACCCTCCCCTGTCTTTTCTATGGTTACCATCAACTCATTCAGTCTCTTAACGATATTCTGGGTAACAAAGAAAAGTGCTATAAAACCTGCAAGGAAGGCAAAGGGGAAGACTACGAGGATCCCCACCCCCGATGCCTTGATCACATATTCGACCCTGTCCCGGGCAGATCTGTCAATCTCCCTGGAGATATCAATTATTTCTTCACCGATGCCTCTTAGTTTTTTAACCTTCCTGTTTATCTCTCCGAGGTGATTCAGCAGATTCCTCTCATCACCGGCGTGATAAAACTTCCTTACCAGCATTTCAATCTGCTCAGGATGCTCTAAAAAGGTGGACTCCATTATGGGAATAAAAAATTCATACTTTCTGGACATTGCTCTCAAAGCGACAACTTCTTCCTTGGTAACCCCTGCAATCTCAACAATTTCCAGAAACCTTGACCTGTATTCCTTGATCCTTGAATCAAGTTTAAGCAAGTTCAGGTCATTACGACTTATCTTCTTGCCCCTGCTGATCAGGCCGTCAATATCTTTAAAGTACCGCTTTATTTTTTCAACTTCCGTAAAATCACCATAGAGAAAAAAGTTCTTTTCATGCCTTCTGATCTGGAGAGTCTTGCTCCTGATGCTGTCGGAAATCTTCAGAAAAGCAATGTCTCGCCGCGCCTCGAAAAAATCGTATATGGCAGACAGCCCGAAAATAGCCACTATGGCGAAACTCGCAGAAAAGATGAGAATGATCTTTTTCTTGATAGACATGGATACTATCTTATACCCGGGGCAGGAGATTCTGCAACTCAGGCCCAGGACAAATGCCCTGCTATCCCGTTAGCATCCAGGCACCCCCCATTCTGTTTCTTCGTGGCATTCAGTAAGGAAGAGCTCCAGAGGCAGGCAACGGCTCCATGAAACATTAACAGGATTAGGAAGCCTGAGGCACCTTCAGGCACAGTCAGTTCATTGCTGGACAGGTAATGGCCTTTCTCAGAGTGTTATTCTGTTCATTCGCCTCTTTTATGTAGTTGTGGAACCTGAGATCTTGTTTAAAAACGTCAAACTCTACAACGACGACTTCTGTGGTACCTGGCGGCATCTCTATCCCGGTTCCAGGCACACGCACTCTTATTTCACCACCCGGATGCCTGAGTTTCATTAGTGGATCAACATAATTAAGTGTATACCCAATACCTGCATAAGGCTCCCAGATACCATTCTGAGGGTTCACTCTGTAGAATCTGATAAGCGCGTTTCCCGCCCCAGAGTCATAGTCTGGTATCATTCCTGGACCGAGATTCTTTATTACCGCCATGGGATAGCATACCTGTCTGCCATCAATCGTAGTTTCTTGAGATATGGTGATGTTTATCACCGCAATATCAGGAAGAAGGCTGGCGAGGTTGGAGAAGTCAGGTTCGTTGACCTTTTTGATCTTATCTGAAGAGGGTAGCATCTCTGCCAGAGTAACTATACGGATATCGGGACTGCTGTACCGGTGCAGGCCGTCGGTTGTTCTGATTACAATACGGTAGTCAGTTGCACTGGGGAGATCGGTGGGCACATGCCATGAAAGACTCCCTTGGCTAACCGGTACACCACCAGGAGGTGTTATTGTGAGCACCCTTGTGCCTCCCCTTTTTAATACAATTACCACCTTGCCAGTTATACCCTGATGCCCCCACCTTATCCGGTAGTCCGACCCCATAGTAACGGTCTCGCCGCCTGCAGGGGAGAGAAGATACAGGTTTGAGACAGCAGGCTCTATGAGATAATAGATCTGAAAATCACCGTTGCTTTTGTCTGAAACGGAGTTGTCAAGAGTTGACACCTTGATCCTGTAATCAGCCCCCGGCTCGATATCATCCTGTATTGTCCAGAGGAAAGTTCCGGTGTTGGGTACGCCGGAAGGGCCGGTCAGGTTCCTGTAGAAACGGCCATCCTTTTTCAGGATTATCTTTACATTGCCGTTTACTAATGAACTGTTCCATCTGATCGTATATTGGTATCCCCGGCGCCATTGTTCACCCCCGTTGGGTGAAACCACGGCTATATAACGGCCTGGTGCCGCCAGCGTTGTGCTGATTGTCAGAAACACAACGAGAACCATCAACAAAACGGACTTACAACAGGGCATACCTTTCATGCTCTCCTCCTTCGGTCTGATCTCTTATAATATATCAAATTTTCTCCGGGAGTACAAACACCATCCTCCAGAGGCTCTGTTTATTTGTGGCACTCAACCGAAAAAAGGTTCAGCATACAGAAAGGGAAGCTGAAGCAGGTTTCACTTACGCTGAAGGGGAGTGCGACCAAATCGTTTTCTCCGTTTCATGAATGATTCTTTAAGGTCTTCTCTCTTGTATGCCTTTTCCATCTCAGGCAGTGTATCCATGAAGAATCTGCCATATGATCTCTGGAGCACCCGACTGTCCAGTATCGCCACCACCCCGTAATCATTCCTTCTCCTTATCAGCCTCCCGACCCCCTGCTTCAGTGTGATGGCAGCCTGGGGGACCTGAAAGGCATGGAAAGGATCAACCCCTTTTTCTTTCAGCGCCTCCATCCTCGCCTCTGTAACAGGCTCTGTGGGAACTGCAAAGGGGAGTTTGGTGATGATGACGGCGTGAAGAAGATCTCCCGGAAGGTCTATGCCCTGCCAGAACGTATAAGTCCCGAAGAGTGCCGCCCTTCCGGCCTTCTTGAATGCCTCCATCAGGGAGTAGTTTTCCATGTCTCCCTGGGCAAAGATCCGGAAGCCGTCAGGCTCTATCGCATCCAGCACCTGATTCATCACTGCATAACTCGTAAAGAGAACGAGGGTTTTCCCATCAACCGTCCGGATTATCGCCTGGACTTCATCTGTCAATCGCCGGATGTATTCTGGACTGTCCGGCGGTGGAAGGTCTCCCGGGAGATAAAGCAGGGCCTGGTCCCTGTAGGAGAAGGGGGAATGAAGAAGGAGGGTATCGGCATCTTCCATCCCGAGGCGCGACTTCGTGTAGTCAAGGGACCCTCCCACAGAGAGGGTGGCTGAAGTGAAGATCACCGGCCCGAGGACGTTGAAGAGTTCCTCCCTCAGCCGGTCTGCCACCTCTATCGGGGTCGCCACCAGCCTGATCCTTCTTCCCTCCTCCTCTGCCCAGTAGACATGTCCCTCCAGTTCCTGCCCGTTTACGGCCTTGAGGGTCTCGATAACTCCGCCCACCCGTTCCTCTGCAGTCCTCAGCTCACGCTTTTCCTCTGGATCGACGGACTCCTCATAAAGGGAATGAAGTTCCTCCCCAAGCTGCTCCATATGTTCAGAGAGAATATCAAGAAAGGCCCCGCTTTGCCGCACCCGCCGGGCTTTCTCTCCCGAGAGGAAGCCGCTGACCTCTCTGAAAAACCTTTCAGCCTGCCCCCTTACCCTGTCTATCAGGCCTGAAAGCTCTCTCAGACGGACCTCATCCAGCCAGGGAAGCCTCATCAGGAGTCCTCTGCCCCTCCGGGAGATCAGGTTGTCAAGGATATAGGAAATCCTGGTATTGGAAATCTCATAACCGAGGTAATCCGTTGCAACCCTCTCCACTTCATGGGCCTCATCCAGAACAGCCATCTCAAAGGGACTCAGCACATTCCAGCCTGATGCCATGTTTGCAAAGAACAGGTGATGGTTGGCGATAATGAGATGGGCCTTCCTCTCCTCTGCCTTTGCCTCCTGATAATGGCAGGCCCGATAAAACCGGCAGTCCTTTCCATGGCAGTTGTCCGGCTCGCGGCAGACCTTTCTCCAGAGGCTCAAGGGAGGTGATATCTCCATCAGGAGACCGGTTTCCGTCTCCTCACTCCACTTCATGAGCGCAGGCAGCCCTCCTTCATCAGAAGGATCAAAAAGTCCGTGCTGTCTTGAGAGTCCCAGTCTCCTCAGGCATAGATAGTTCTCGCTCCCGAGGGCGATCACATATCGGAGTTCAGGAAAAAACCTCTCTGCCAGAAGAGGAATGTCCTTTTCGATCAACTGTCTCTGAAGGGCCTTGGTGTAGGTTGAGATGACCGCCCTCTCAATGACCTCCGCCTGGAGGGCCTCCATCACCGGGATCAGGTAGGCCATGCTCTTTCCCACGCCGGTCCCGGCCTCAACGATCAGTTTACCCTCATCCTCAATCGCCCTGAAGACCGCCCCGGCCATCCTCTCCTGCTCGGTCCGCGGCTCGTAGGATTCAATAATCTCTGAGAGGCCCCCATCAGGACCGAAGAACCTCTTTACCGGCCCCCTCTCTGTCAAGACTGGTCATCCTCTCTGTCGATACTCTCAATATCCACAATATCCATCATGCTGTTTATGTACTGTTTGATGTATCTCCTGAAAACACCTCTCGTTGCAGGCAGGACGAGGAGAAACCCGATGGTATCAGTAAAGAATCCCGGTGTCAGAAGGAGTGCCCCTGCTACAAGAAGCATGGCACCATTAATAAGTTCATCACCGGGAAAGATACCCATGCTCATCTGCTTCTGCATCCTATGCATCACTCCCAGGCCCTCACTCCTTACAAGATAGGCCCCTGCCACTGCTGTGAGTACGACTATCAATACTGTGTTCAGGACACCGATTATAGAGCCTACCTTGATCAGCAAGGTTATCTCTATAACGGGGATGATGGAAAAGAGGATAAGAAGTCTTATAAACATCACCGGCCTCTGCCTTTCTGGCCATCAGGACGTGTGGTGAACCGGGGGAGGAACCTGCCTGTTTTCTCCATGTAGGCCCTGTAGTGATCACCGGTTTTCCCCAGGAGAAAGGATTCCTCATCCCTTGCCTTGAGATAGGCTGATACAAGCTGGACCAGTATCACCATCAGGAATCCGTAAACAGGGAGAAGGAGGAATACCCCCAGAAGCATTACCGTCTGGAAAAGATATATGGGATGCCTGACAAAGCGGTAAGGCCCCCTGGTAACGAGCGAGACATCCTCGTCCCTGTTCACCCCTATCCTCCAGGCATAACCAAGGCTGCGGTAGCACCAGAGCGTCCCTCCGTATCCGGCCAGAAGGAGCAGAAGGCCTGTATAGAGTGAGGGTGGCTCAATCATGAAAGAAGTCCAGAAGGTTTCATAATGGATGTATCCCTTCAGAATGGGGGGGAGGAAGATCCAGTTCAGTATCACGAAAAACCATGCCGCCCAAAGCATCCATTCTCTGGGGCTTGAGGGTTTCAGGTTAGCTGAGTGGCCGGTCCGTTTTTTTATCCTGAGGGCGTTCAGATAGACCCCTGTCCAGTAAACAATACCCGAGCCTGTGGAAAGGGCCACCCTGCTTCCGAGATCTTCAGGGTTCACCGGGCCATCTTCTCCCGTGCCCTGATCAGGCGCTGAAGTTCGAGCACCCAGTGTTTCTTGATGCTGTGCCATACATCGGCGGCCCAGAGGATATGATCAGTATCAGCCTCAAACTCCCTGTCCAGCCTGGGCTCTTCAACAGGCTGATAGGCGTTAATCCAGTCTCTGACCTCCTTGCTTCTGATGAGGTGTCCTGTTACCGGGACGGTTACGTGATTGTAGCCTGTCGGAAGTTGAACGTTCCGGACAACCGCCCTCCCATTCGGATGGTATTTATTCACCGAACTGAATCCCATCAGGTCGCCGCCAATGATATCAAGACCCATGAAAAAGCCTGTAAACTCCTCAACCGTGTCAGGTATGCTCCGGAGTTTACCGAACATTACCCACTGGTTCGGCATAAGCCTTGTCAATCCACCGGAGCCGACTGCTGTTGCATAGGATACAGAAAGCCCGGTCAATGGTCTTTTCTCACCGGTAAGGGGATCCAAAATGAAATTCCTCTCCTCATACTCTTCCTTCAGGGGGTTCCAGGGCCGGAGTTCATTATCAAAGTGTCCGGCCAGTTCATGGAGGACCTTTACAGCCTGCATCCCCCCCTGACTGTGCCCGATCAGCATCGGCCTCATCCCCTCATGCTCGTAATACCAGGCCACCATGCCTGCAATCTTCTCGCTTGATTCATAGCAACTTACCGAATATGAGCCGTCCCAGGGGTTTCTGATCTTCTCCTCGGGGTAACCCATGCCTATGAGGAACCTGGAGAAGGACTCCATGGCAAGATAGACGGGATAGATTCCTCCATGGATGTTTATTATTCTGGGCGCCGGGGCCTTGCTGAGTATATTCTTTACATCGTCACCGGTCACATGGTCAGGATCAAGCGCAAGTATCCTCTCTCTCAGTTCAGGGCTGAAGCTGTACCCCGCAAGGACATCACCCTTGCCAGGAGTAATGCCGTAAAGAGGATTTTCGTATCTGTATCCCCTTCCCCCGGCACAGGAGAATAAAAAAAGTAAAAGAGGCAGAAAAATCGACAGAAGCCGGAATCCACTACCCTCAAAGCGCCATGACAATCTCATCCATCCTCCCTTTGATCTCTTCAGCGTCCTCCCGGCTGAACGTCTGGAGTCTGTAACTCAGGCCAACGGTAACCTTGCCTCCCAGTGTGGTAACTGAGAGGACCAGGGGAACAACCGGTCCTGTCGAGACAGCCCTCAGATAGTTCAGGGGCATTACTTCAGCATCACCCCACAGTCTCTCAAGGTTGAGGTTCGTTATACCACCCCAATGGGGGTAGTATTTAATATAAAAGTTTTCCCTCCTCCGGGAAAAGAGGGTCTTCATGAGAAGACTGGATATCCCCAGCCCGACAAGTGGTCCGACGTACTTCCGGCCCTCCTTTATCTCTCTCGTCCGTTCGTTGATATGCAGGACGGTCTCTTTCAGATCCCTCTGAGGAGCAAGTTCATGGGAGACAGAGAACGAACCGAGAAAGAGCCCTATTTCATTTCTCTCTCTGCCGGAATCCTTTCTCAGATCGACAATGGAATTGACAGCCATCTCCTTCCTCCTTGGATGGCCGGCCGCCTTCATCCCGAAGGTCTGAACAGCCTTCAGGAGCATGCCTATCAGGAGATCATTCACTGTGACCTTCCATCTCCGGGCAGTCTCTCTCAGCCTGCTGCAGCCTTCTCCATCCATCGTGAAGAAAAGAAGCCCGTTTTCCATGCCCCCGTCCCTCCTGACCGGAGGCCTTGCGTACCTCCTTACACGCCTTATCTGATCCGGCAGGTCTCCAAGGGAGGAAAAAAGACGGCCAGGGGTGCAGGTTCTCCATTCTGAGGCGACCCTTAGAGGTGGCCAGTCATCATGCCCTCCACTGACAACCGTCCTGAAGAGGCCCTCCATAAGATAAACAACGGGAACCGCATCAGAGTGGGGATGAAAGTAGGTAACCCCTGTAAACAGCCTCCCACCCCCCTGAAAAAGGGAGGCCCTTATTGGAGAGAAAGTCTCCCCCGTGAAGGGTGTATTCAATTCATCCTCCACGGCCCTGGAAAGTGCCGTAACAGGATCTCCTTCAAGGCTCACCCTTTTTACAGGAGGCTTAAGGGGGGATGATTCGAGCCATTCCAGGTACCAGCCTCCCCGGCCTATCCTGAGAGGACCGGGAAAGACCTTCTCAAGGTAGCCTGCCAGAAGTTCATCAAGGCCCGCAAGGGAGGTGCCGGGAGGAAGCTCCATCAGATGGACCGCATTATAGGGGTGAATCCTGTCCCAGAGGAGCATGCTCCTCTGGAATATATTAGTCCTTACCCTCATTCTTTATTATATCCAGATTGTCCTGCCGGTATCCTCTTTTAAGCAACACTGAGGTGGACTTATTAATACCTACATTAGTAAAACCATCGATCCTTATTCAGGAGCAGGCTGACCTCTGGAGAGCACCGGATTTCAGCGATACCGGCAGTAACTCCCCGTGACCTTATAGTCTATGCATTATAACTGAACAGGACATCTCACTTTACGATTCAAAAAAACATAGCATTAAATCCGGTCTCGATGGAGGTCGGCCTGCTCACCCTGACATTGCTTATGACAGTATTAATAAGGAGACCTCAGAGCTGCGTCTCCCGGGACTCATCCTGGCGGAGCGCCCTCCTGAGTTCAAGGACCCAGTGTTTTTTCAGATAATACCATATCTCGGCCCCAACCAGTATATTGTCAGCATCCCCTTTACCCACCTGTGGCTGAGAGGGAGCATCAGATTCAGGCCTGTACCCATCCACCCACCTCATCAAAGTCTGGTCATCAAGGAGATGTTCTGTCTCGGGCAGACTTATATGACTGTAGTCTGACGGGAGCAACAGGTTCCTGACAACTGTTTTTCCTTCTGCCCTGTATTCTCCCTTCCCGAGGGGATCGGAACCGATCAGGTCACCCCTGATGAAGACCCCAAGAAAGTCATCGATATTCGGAGGGACCTCTCTGAGCCAGTTCAGGGATCCCCATTCAAGAAGGACTATCCTCATAAAGGTCCCTGTTGCAAGGGCCGCACCAAACCCTGTACTCAGACCGCAGAGGTTTCTTTTTCTTCCTGTAACAGGGTCCCTTATCCAGTTCCTCTTCTCATAGGACCGTGTTACCGGGTTCCAGGGCCTCAGCTTACTGCATGAGGGAAGGATGAATTCCCGCATCACCTCAAGCACCTTCATACCGCCCCTGCTATGCCCGACCAGGACGGGCCTCAGGCCGTCTCTTTCATAAAACCACGCAAAGAGTCCGGCAAGGATGGGACCGTCCATATAGCCTGAATACGAAAGGCCCCCAAGAGGATTTTTCAGGCTTTCTTCAGGATATCCCATTCCTATCAGGAACCGGGCGAGGGAGTCCATTTTTACAAAGGGAAGTGAACCGTTTATGCTTATCACCCTTGGAGCTGGAAACCGCGAAAGGATTTCGTCCACCTCTGATCTGCTTACAAACTCCGGATCAATATCCCGGAGTCCTGTCATGGCAGGGTCCTCAAAGGACGGCCAATTCCTGAGGACAGGGAAAGGGTCAGTCCTGCTGATTTCGCGCTTTGCTGCACAGCCTGTCGAAAGGATTATAAGGAAAAGGACCAAACATCCGGAAATTTTCAGAAAAGGGGTTACCATGGCCAGACGGGTTCATTCATGAAAAAGCCTTCTCAGGAGCATTACAAGATCCTGATGCTCCCGGCTCTCCGATGTATTCACTGATTCGGTATAAATCCTCTCAATGGACTTTTCCAGCCTCAGAAAGGTCTCAAGCACTTCTGGATCAAAGTGCTCCGGCCGTGTCTGTCTGTCACCAGACATTATTGTCTCACAGGCCTCCTTGTGGGTGCAGGCTTTTTTATAGGGGCGTCTTGTCCGGAGGGAGTCGTAGACATCCGAAATCGCCACTATCCTCGCCACCATGGGGATCTCCTCTCCCTTGAGCCCCCGGGGGTAGCCGGAACCGTCCCATCTTTCATGATGGTTCATGGCAATATCTTCAGCCATCTTCAGAATAGGTGATGACGAACCTTCAAGAAGCCTGGCCCCAAGGGCACTGTGGTTCCGGACTATCTCTGTCTCCCTTTTTGTAAGCCTCCCCTTCTTGAAGAGAACAGAGTCGGGAACAACCAGCTTGCCTATATCGTGCAGCTGGGCAGCATAAAAGATCATATCCTGCAACTCCTCGTCAAACCCCAGATGCATTGCAATCAGGGAACTGTAATAACCCACCCGTTTGATGTGGTTTGCCGTAAGGTTATCCCTGTACTCCGCTATCACAATGAGCCGGTTGAAGAGTTCATCATAGGCCTGATATATGGTCTCCACCGGGACCCGTTCCTCCTTCTTTCTCCGCTGAAGCCGCTCGGGTGCATCCATCCCGGAACGAGAGAAACCGGTAATCTCCTCAAAGGCATTTCCTACCTTCTCTGCAAGGGTCTTCTCGGTCAGGGGTTCAACCAGGATATCATGGGGGTGATACCCTATCAGTTTCAGGATAAGATCAGGATCTTTTTCAGGAAGGATCACAAGGAGAAGCCTCTTACCACTCTTGCTTTTAAACAGGCTGAGGAGTTTTTCCTCTCTCTTTCCAAAAGACCTCAGGCAGATCAGAAAGATGGGAAACTCCGACCTCAGGATCTCCCTCTCGGCATCTTTTATCCTCGATGCCTCCCTCAGGCAGAAGGCCCTGCATGAGAGGATGTATGAATACTCATCAAGCATTGCCGCATCGGTATCATAAAGAAGCAGATCGTAATCTCTCTCCATCATACCTCCATCACCGTTGCTTTCCCCCTGTATGTCTTCCACCGGTTATGTATCCAGAGGTACTGGTCAGGGTAGCGTCTGATCACCTTCTCCATCTCCTGATTCATGAGCCCTGTCAACCTGTATATCTCGTCCTTTTCACTCCTGTAGCCCTCTTCGGGAAGGATGGGCTGCGAGAGATAGCCCTCGAAACCCCTCCCACCGGGCTTCCTGCAGCAGGCAACAACCAGAATAGGCCTTGAGTACCTTATTGAGAGTATGGCCGGGACAGGCGTTGTCGTGGCCTTCCGTCCGAAGAAATCCACGGGAATCCCCTTCATTGTGCTCTGATCAGGAAGCATCCCTATTGATCTTCCGTCCCGGAGCGTCTTCTGGAGCATGAAGAGTGCATTCCTCTTCGGGATTATGAGCTGTCCGCTTGCAGCCCTCTTGCTGAACAGGAGTTTCTCGAGATAGGGGTTATCAAGGGGCCTCACAACCACCACAAGGGGTATCCCCACGATCCGGCTGACATAGGGGAGGATCTCCCAGTTCCCTATATGGGGGGTAACAAAGATACAGCCGGACCATTTATCATGATACTCCTTCGCTCTCCTGAAGAGTTCATCCACATCCTCAGTCTCCTTTTTCAAGGCAGAAAATCTCCCGGAATCAAGAAGGACCTTCTGAAACTTTATCACCTCAAGGTAACTCTGGAAAAAGGAGTCGCAGCTTTTTCTTGCAAGGCTGCGGACCTCCTCCATTTGCATCTGATCAGTGAAGGCGTGCTTTATGTTATTGACGGCAATCTCCCGCCTCCTGGGGATCAGATAGAAGAGAAGTCCGCCGAGAACACGGCTCAACAGAGGAATGGAACCGGCAGGGAGGCTCCTTACAAGCCCCATCAGGACCGCTACAAACAGGTATTCCCCGACCAGTAATATCTTGCCTTTCCGCTTCTTCCGCCTCTTCACAGGCTCCTTAAACCACTCCTTATTATTGAATATGCACAGCGAGCGCTAACCCTGCGGTCTTGCCGCAGGGTTCTTCATTTACAAGCGGACATATATGGATATGATTATATCTCAAGCACAAAGGCTGAGGACTCCCCGCCAATACCGTAACTTACTGAAAGCATCCTCTTGTTGCTGATCTCCATGGGACCGGAAGAGATCTTCATCCCTTCGAACTCCCTTTCCGGTCTCTCAAAGTTCAGAGTCCCCGGGGCCATCCCCTCCTCGAGGGCCTTGACTGAAAGGATTATCTCTCCAAGATCGCTTGCCGCCCCTAAATGTCCTGTATATCCCTTCATCGCAACCAGAGGAACCTCACTGCTTTGCTCACCTAAAAAGGTACGGACCGATTCCAGCTCAGCCCTGTCACCTTTCTGGGTCCCGCTTCCATGAAGGCAGATGAAGCCGATCTCCTCCGGCCCTATGCCTGCCTCTCCAAGGGCCTCCTCCATGGACCGTCTGGTAATATGGGGGGGAACTGTAAAGCCACCATTTTCCTGAAATTCTATGGCATTTCCCATCCCGGAAATCCTCCCGAAAACAGGGGCACCCCGTTTCATCGCCCTTTCCTCTGATTCAAGAAGAATCGCAGCCCCTCCCTCTCCGGGAATGAAGCCATCCCTCTCCCGGTCAAGGGGCCTGTATGAGGCCAAACCCTTCCGGCACCTTGAAAGTACACCGAGCCCCTCAAGCTCATACATGGGGATCTCTGTTATCCAGTTTCCCGAACCTGCTGCAAGGGCAATATCAGCCTCCCCCTGCATGATACTCCTTACGCAGAGTTCAAGGGCTGTCGCCCCGCATGGTGAGAGGCTTGCAAGGGATGTGTTGGGCCCCATGAACTGGAAATAGGCAGAGAGGAAACTGAAGAGGTTGTTTGAGAGGGATTCAAGGAGAAAGAAGGGGTTTACCTTGTTCAGGGTCTCCCTGTTGAGCTTTGCCTGGTCCAGATTTTCCCATCTCTCATCCACCGCCTCCTTTATGGCAGGGTGCATGAACTCATACCCCACCATCGTGAAGTCCCCCGACCCTATGTAGAGGGCCCTCCTTCCGGGCTCAATCTTTTCCAGGTCAATTCCTGAACTCTCAATCGCCTGAAGGGCCGCGGAAAAACCGAGGTACGACCCGCGGTTAAGGAACTTCATCTGGCTTTGAATCTTCCGGGGCATCTCCGTGGGGAGATCAAACTCCTCCACCATCCCCCGGTATCTGAAGGAAGGCGGCAGGCTCTTGTTACCTGTCTCCCTGATCCCGGTCCTTCCGGCCTTCAGGTTCCTCCAGCACTCCTCAAGGTTCTTCCCCAGGGGCGTGACCAGCCCCATCCCTGTTATGACCACATTTCTATCCATCTCAGAGACCGATATCCCGCATGAGCAGTCTGAAAAACCGCCTCTGTTCCTCCACGTCCTCTATCTCTTCAAGGGGGATGATCTCTCCCTCAAATTCGGCCTTCACCTTCCTCTTGCCTTTTACAAGGGCGGTCCCCCTGTAAAGGGCCTCCCCGGTCCGCTGCACTTCCAGTTCGAGCTGATCACCGGGAAAGGCAAACCCGTAATAGTTGCACCTTGTGACCTTCCTGATGACCATCCAGTTTCTGAAATCAGAAGAAGCGGCCTCAAGCCAGCCGCCTATCTGGACAAGGGCCTCCAGGACCATCACGCCGGGCATTACAGGGTTTCTCGGAAAGTGGAACTCCAGAAAGTCCTCTGTCATTGCCACGTTCTTGATGCCCCTGATACTCTCGCCCTCTTTAAACTCCGTTATCTGATCAACCAGCAGATACCTCATTAAAGGACCTCCACTCAGTAGTGTCCAAAATAAACCTAAAGTCCGGGGGAGGCGGTATGGCGGAGAAAACACCAATGCACGACACCTTTGAAAAAGAAGGATTCATGTATCTGACAACCCTGATCAGACAGTCTTTAGCAGCACCTGCTGACTCAGGTTCCTGTCCATTTAATCCC
>WFTX01000061.1 GCA_015485235.1 Nitrospirota bacterium
TTCCCAGATAGCGTAATCCTTCTTTTTCAAATGTGTCGTGCATTGATATTTTCTCCGCCATACCGCCTCCCTGCGGAATCAGGATTATTTTGGACACTACTGTCAGTCCATAAATCCTTAAGAGGGAGACGTTCTTTGGAAGATAAAAAGACCCCCTTCTCAGCACTGACTGTCAGGAATTACAGATACTTCCTGACGGCACAGGTGATCTCGTTGACAGGGACCTGGATGCATCAGGCAGCCCAGAGCTGGCTGGTATACGATCTAACACATTCACCCCTTTACCTCGGTTACACAGGGGCGGTATTATCACTTCCCATCCTCCTGTTCACACTCTTCGGTGGCATCCTGGCAGACCGTTTTCCCAAAAAGTCCATCCTCATCCTCACACAGTTTCTGAGCATCTTTCCTCCCCTCTTACTCGGTATTCTAACACTGAGCCATACAGTCTCCGTGTGGCAGGTTCTTCTCGTGGCCTTCATGATGGGAAGCATAAACTCAATAGACATCCCGGCCAGACAATCCTTTCTTATCGAGATGGTTGGCCGGGGGTACCTTCTGAATGCAATCGCTCTGCACTCTGCCTCATTTCACGGCTCAAGGATGCTGGGGCCCGTAATTGCAGGTCTGCTCATATCTTCAATCGGCCTTCCGTACTGCTTTCTCATAAACGCACTAAGCTTCATTCCTGTTGTGGTTGTCCTCAGGAAGATGGACATAACCGAGAGGATGCGAAAGTCAAAGGATATACTTTCGGATTTCAGAGAGGGGCTGGGATTCATCCGGCACAACAGGGTGATAAGGCGACTGCTTTTTACCATAATGATCTTCAGCATTTTCGGGATGCCCTACAATCACTTTCTGCCCTACTTTGCCGAAGATGTCTTTCATAAAGGCGCCCGGGGACTCGGTCTTCTCATGGGAGGCGGAGGCACAGGTGCGTTGCTTGCTGCTCTCACCCTCGCCATAAAGGGAGATATAAAGAACAAGAGAAGATACATTATAGTTGCGTCCCTTATATTCCCCTTTGCCCTGATTTCATTTGCAGTTACAAAAAACTTCCTTCTGGGAATCTTTTTTCTCATGGTTGCCGGTTTTTCCCTTGTAAGCCTCCTTGCCACCGCAAACAGTTTCATTCAATTAAAGGTACCCGATGAACTCAGAGGGAGGGTGATGAGTGTCTTTTCCTTTCTGTTTCTCGGGATGGTCCCGATCGGGAGTTTTACGCTTGGTTATCTTGCAGAATACATGGGTACATCACAGATGCTTGTCATATCAGGAATAGTATGCCTTGTGGCAGCAGTAGTGCATACTGCGAACCGTTGATCAGGTCGGGGAAATATGATGAAGGTATGTTACAGGAGGGGAGGATGCCGTCCCCTCCTGTAACATTTTGATATTATGCTCAGCCCTTTTTGATCAGGAATGTAAATTCCCCGCCGTTTTCCTTCAACTCTATCAGTTCACTTCCGAGTCTCTTGATGAGTGCAGGGATATCGGACTTTGAGCCGGGATCGGTTGTAATAACCTCAAGCACCTCTCCTGACTGCATTGCATCCAGATGTTTTTTTGTCTTCAGAACCGGCATGGGACAGTTCTGGCCACTTAAATCAATCCTCTGTGCTACGCTTGTTTCAGACATGACTTCTCCTCCTTCTCCTGTTGATATGTTCACTCATATTCCTTGTGCAGTTCCCGCACATCGTTTATTATATCCTTCAGAAGCTCTTCCACCTCATCCAGCACCTTGTTGCGATCATTATCCTTCCAGATAAGATGCCTGTAGGAAATATAAATTTCATCAGGCTTGCCGGGGAGGGAATAAACCATTATTTGATAAGGGCAGAATGAGATATAATGGGGGTTAACCTCCAGCATGTCCCTTGATACAACGGCACTGCAAAACTCCATTACCTTCGCCCTCTCATATATCTTTCTTGTCCTTCCCAGTGCCTTGCCTGTACGTTCAAGCATTTCACCAACATGGGACACGCTTGAGATAACCAGCCCTCTGTCATTCAGAGCCATTTTCAAGTCTTCCCATACCTCGTCATAGTCACCATTGATCTTGTAGATAACAACAGGATCTTTACAGTAAGCAGAAGACAATGTGGATGCAGTTCTCTCTGCCTTTCCGTTAAACGCACAGCCTGACAGTATTAACAGAACAAAAAGGACAGACAAACCTCTGGTTATTTTCCTATAAATACCCGGCCTCACCATAATATTTTCACAGTTCCCTCATCAGCCGCCAGTTCATGTATTTAGCCCCGGAAATAGCTCCCAGAAAAATGAATGACATCGTCAGAATACTCCCAATAGACAGTGTAGAAAATCCACTCAGTCCCTGTCCAATATTACAACCGAGGGCAAGAACTGCACCAAAGCCCATCAATAGCCCACCGACAAGATTATATTTGAACTGCTGAAGCGGCGGTGCAACCCATGTGAAACTACCGCTTATGACGGCAGCCACCAATGCTCCGGCTATAACCCCAAGCACTGATGCTATGGCAAAATTTATCGATTCTCCCGTCCAGAGAATAATGTACCTGAAGGTCTGGGCATCGGCAAGCGCAAAAGTCAGACTCTTCGGCCGCCAGAACTGAAGCAACGTCGGGTCATCAGGACCTGTGTAGGAGAAAGAATCCAGGTAGGGCAGGACTTTGTAAGCTATCCCGTTTATCCACCAGGCGAAAACTATGGTAAGTCCTATGCCTACTCCTGCAACAGGCCAGCGCCAGTTCCACCATTCAGAATCCCTTGAAGCAGTAAGCATGAACACAAGCAATACGACCTCTACAACGGCTATCACGATATAGTATGGCACAGCACCACCTAATATGTCGGGAATATACTGGGTCTGCATTTCTGCGGTCACACTGTTGAAAACATCTACTCTCAGATGGGCAGTAATACCCCACAATGTTGCACCTGATGAAAATATGAAAGCCAGAACACTGACCAGTCCGCCAAGGTTACCCTCCGAGGACCTTACAAGGATCCTGCTCGCACACCCTCCGGCATAGACTATCCCGACACCGAATATGAACCCGCCGACCATATAACTCAACCAGGTGAATGGCGAAGAAACATAGATACTTCTCGTGATATCAACATCACCCATCCTGTAAAGGACCTGGGTCCCAAGTATTGCAACAAAAAGTGCCATCGCATACGCCCGTGACTGGGTCAACTCGCGTATTGTAACAATGCTGTGACAGGCGGCTGCAATACAGAACTTGCTTCTCTGCACAATCGCGCCCATCAGCCCCCCGATTATGAATCCTGAAACTATAACCGTTGTCTTGATCGATTGTTTTATAGCCGCCAGATCCTCATCGGAAAGTGTGTCAGGATCTATGCTCAGATATCTCCTTATTTTGAATATCAGAACCAGAGTTGCTATGAATCCTGCAACAATAAGCAACAAAACAATGCCTTCCCTGATTTTCTGTTTCAACGTCTCACCTCCAGAGCATTTAAGATTTAAAGATAGCCTGTACAAGCAATTATCAGCCTTCAGAAATCAACATGATTATCATGTATCAGACCTTGCTGATTTACAGTATTTAAGCAAGGAGCATGCCAGAGCAACAAACGATTGAACACACAATTTTTCTTTTAACTTCTGGAGATTCCATCAGGTCATGAACCCGAAAACTGTTCATTTTTGTTCAGACAGGACGATTCTGCTGTTCATAGATGGTCAGAACCATCCTTATGGGGAAGGTAGACTACAGGTATAACATTCGCAGGTATCAGGAATGGTCTGGCTGGATATGAGGCTTAATAAGGAGGCCTTAGAGGAGATCGTATTTTTCCATCTTCGTTCGAAGCTGTCTTCTTGTGATTCCAAGCCGTTTAGCCGCTCTTGTCTGATTCCATTTCTCCGCCCTGAGTGCCTTGATTACGGCAAGTTTTTCAATCTCCGAAAGAGACATATCCGGCAGCTCATCAATCTCAGAGGGTTCAATTCTGTGCAGTTTGCTTATCTTTTGCGGGAGGTCCTCGAGAGATATGATATCACTCCTTGTCATTACTATGGCCCTCTCGATTATATTCTGTAATTCCCTGACGTTTCCCGGCCAGTCATACCTGCTCAAGGCCTCCATAGCCGGTGGAGAGATACGCGTTACATACTTTTTGTTCTCTTCTGCAAATATTCTCAGAAAATGCTCGGCAAGAAGTTCAATATCCTCCCGTCTCTCCCTGAGGGGAGGAACATCAATCTGTATGACGTTTATTCTGTAGTATAACTCCTCCCTGAACCTGCCAGAAGCAATATCATCTTCGAGATCCCTGTTGGTGGCAGCTATTATCCGGCAATCGGACATTACAGGTCTGGTCCCACCGATCCTGAAGAACTCCCTCTCCTGAATGAATCTCAAGAGTTTGACCTGCATGTTCAGAGACATGTCTCCTATCTCATCGAGGAACAGTGTCCCGCCATCAGCAAGTTCCACCTTTCCAACCTCCCTGGTGGTTGCACCTGTGTAAGCACCCTGTTCGTGCCCGAACAGTTCATTCTCAATAAGTTCGGCTGGCACAGCAGCACAATTAATGGCAATAAAAGGGCCGTCCCTTCGTGAGGAAGCCCTGTGCATGGCTCGGGCAACCAGTTCCTTGCCGGTTCCTGACTCACCGCAGATCAGGATATTCGCCTTACTGGACGCAACAATATCTATTGTGGAAAGGACATCCCTGATTTTCTTGCTTCTGCCTATTATTCCGTGTTCATCATTCATACGGGACCTGTCTTCCTCGCCCTCTATGAAGTGTTGTTCCCTGAGCAGCGTATGCCTGATGATTGCAACCATATCCTTCATGTCAACAGGTTTCGTAAGGTAGTTGGATGCCCCAATCTTTATGGCTTCGACAGCGTTTTCAATGCTGCCATAAGCAGTTATCATGATTACCGGTATGGAGGGGATTGTTTTCTTCACCCATTTCAACAGTTCAAGCCCTGATTTGCCGGGAAGTTTCAAGTCCAGAAGTATTAGATCGTATTTCTCGTCAAGAAGCCTGGCCTGGGCATCTTCATAATCCATCACTGCATCGGCAAAATAGCCTTCCTGTCTGAGGTATCTCGTTATTACCTTCCTGATGTTTTTCTCATCATCTACTATTAGAATCTTCTCCATGGAATCACCCTCGAATCTGGTAAATCAAAGTTTCTTTACCATGATATCTGCCTGGCTGTTACCTGCATGCCGCACTGGAATTCTGACAGTAAAGCACGCTCCATTTTTCGTATTTTCGAAAAAAACCTCTCCATGATGAGACAGAACTATTTTATACACTATAGCCAGCCCGAGACCGGTTCCGTCATGTTTTGTCGTGAAGAACGGTCTGAATATCATTTCTGCAATCTCACTCGGTATTCCGGGACCGCTGTCTTCAATTGTAACAACTATATAGCCGGAAGATGTATCCATACTGATGTTTATCTCCCCATCCTTTTCTATCGCCTGCACGGAGTTCATCATGATATTCATGAATGCCTGTTTGAGAAGGGTGGGATCGGCTATTGTGTCCGGTGGCCTCTCGCCCTCAACGGTAACTTTTATACCGGATTCTTCAAGGTCCGGTTCAAGGAGATCGTTCACCTTTTTTATTATATCCTCAATATTGCATCTGACAGGTGATGGTTCAGGCATCCTGGCAAACCTCAGAAACCTTTCCGTCACCATTGTCATCTCCCTTACCTCATCCCGGACTATTTCAATATATTCTATCATATCATTTCTGTTGCTCACGGCCTCAAGACCGGAAATTGCACCACTGATTGCGTAAAGGCTGTTTCTTATCTCATGGGCAATCTGTGCTGACATCTGGCCGACAGTGGCCATACAGGAGAGTTTCTCCTTCTCTTCAGACATCCTTATAAACTCCTTCAGATATTTTCTCAGGTTCCGGAGCATCTGATGAAAGGCATGACTCAACTGGACGGTCTCATCACCATAGGATGATCGTGAATGATCCTCGCCTGACTGATAGATCTCCTTGTCAAACTCCTCTATCTCCTTAAGGAGCTCTATTATGGGTCTGGTCAGCTTCCTTGATACTACAAAGGCCCCTCCCACACCGATCACAAAAATAACCAGGGCAAGGTAGAACAACCTCATCTTGATTTTATAGAATTCTCCTCTGATCAGCTCCTGCTCTGCATCCCAGTCAAAACCTATTCTGACCGCACCCAGGATATCCCCATCAATCGTCACGGGCATCATGATATCAAGGCCGGACTCATTCTGGCTCTTACGGGATAGCATGATGTCCTGCAATTGCCTGTCTGTCGTTCCTATCTCCTGTATTTTATCCGAAGCCACTATGATCCCCCTGCTGTCAATCACCCTTACAGCCTTTATCTGCTCCGTCGCCTGTAGCTGTCTGACCTGCTGCATGAGATATGAATAATTCTCCGATACCAGTGAATCAGCAGCCGTGAGAACGAGTTTCCTTGCAATTGAATTATGAAAGTTCTTCATCTGTGAAAGAATGTTTCTTCTGGCAACAGAGAGGACTATGATGCTTATGGATATGTAGATGAATCCTATGAGTATTACTACATATATTATTCCTTTTGTCTTGATACTGATTTTATTATTGAAGTTTTCCAGTAACTTCATGACACCTGTTCACCTGGTCCTTTATAATCCCCCACTGCACTGAGGAAAGTCCCTTTACAGAGAAGACCCAATCCTCAAGGGGAGGCGTGCTTACCATGATTTTTATCTTTCCAAGATCAATATCCTTTTGAATCTCCTCAAAGGAAGCAGAGCTGACGAAGCCGGCATCAACCTCTTTACGGTAGACCGCCATAACGACATTTTCATATGTACCAAACAGAGAAAACTGTTCCTTCTTTAAACGTACTCCCTTGCGGTCCAGAAGCCTCGCCTGCGAGAGATACCCTCCTTCCGAATCAAAGGAGATAACACCGATACTTCTGTTCTTCAGGTCGGTCAGGCTGTTAATCTTGCTGCTCCTCAGTGTTATCACCAGCCCCTTCTCATTACGCAGCAGATCGTATCTTGAGACAAATCTCTCACCCGGCACCCTCTTTGTTCTATAGAGGGAGTTTTCCTGAAGGATAACAAGGTTTTTGATCTTCTGCTTCATTGTAACGAATGCCTGGGTGTTTTGAGGAATCAAGATATCTATTTTTTCCCCCAGGCCCTTTTCGAGACAATTCTTCAGCCTTTTTGTTTTCCTGAACATATCAGGGGCATATATTACAGGCTCTACCAGCAGAATGGTTCCGTTGCTGCCGTTTCTCGACCTGATTGTCTCGCCGGCACTCCTCATCAGCAGCCTTACAATATCGTAATCGTTGTCCTTTGCTTCAGTGAACCCGGAAATACCCTCCTCTATCCTGCCTAACACAGCCTCTTTTCCAGGAAGCGAGTTAACATCCAGCAATGCCTTCCTTAAATCCGCAATCATCCCATTTCCCAGGCCCTTTCTCGCAACAAAAAGATACTGCGGAATCGGATAGGAATATCTCAGAATTCTGAGACCCCTGCCCAAATACTGTCTTACGGACATTTCAGGAACGCCGGTTACATCAAACATCCTCGCCATAACAGCAAGCATTGCACTTTCATCAGATCCAAGTCTTACTATATCAAAGAAGTCGTCCCTTTCCATTCCAATCCTGCCGAGCATTATGTCAGGAAGGAGACCCGATCCGGGGCATCTGTATCTGCCATAAACCATTGTAGTGTCATAAAGGTCGGAAATTTTACGGATATCTGTATCATCTCTCACTACAAGCACACTCCTGTACTCATCACTCCCGTTGATCTGCAACTTCACGAGAGGCTCAATACCCGTTTCTGCTGCTATCTCACAGTAGAGCGTTGGACAGACAAAGGCAACATCAATCTTGTCTTTTTTAAAAAGTGTCAATATATCAGAACTGTTCCTGGCGACCTTTAACGATATATCGAGATTCAACCGGTCCTGAAGGTAACGCTTAACAGGCAGGAATTTCCTGTACATATCGGAAGGGGATTCAAGTGGGATCAGCATCATCCTCAGCACCTCTCTGGGAGGTCCCTCCTCAGCCCACGTCTCTGGCAGGAAGAAAGCGACAAGGAGCAGAACAAGAACTGTTGCAATGGCATTCAAGATACTAAGTTTTTTATGGAACATGTTATATTTTACTTTAACCGTCCGGCATCTGTATAGAATATACTGGTTTCAATTCGCAACGACTGCCTCCCATGCCAATCAGGGAGAAAAATAAAAAGAGGTATCCCCCTGAAGAACTTCAAAGGGATACCTTAACCATCGGGGAGGGTCACCTATAAGACTATCGTCGGTCTTGTGAGCGAAACCTTGACTTTCTTCTTCTTCCTTATATAATCCAGCACAATATCATATACAGGTGGACCGCTCTGCTCTGCCATGGATGCCCATCCGGTGAATGTATACTCCTTATCAGGATCAACCGGTTCGCCTCGCACGGTCAGGTTCTGAACCCTGTTGCCCATCTTCTCCTTTACGACTATCTTGAAGTCCAGCCCTTTTGTCCTGACTATGTCTCCACCCTGTTGTTTATACGGATCAAGATTAAAGAGATTATCTGTTATATCCTCAAGTATATCCTTTAACATTTTCCCCTTCATCTTGCTCTTGTATGTATTTGGATAGGTAAGGGCTGTCTGTGAGTAGACATCATCTGCCGTGATTGGTCCGGGAAGAACAGTCCTTCCCCACCTGAATCCAGGAGAGAAAGCAAAGTCAACGCCGTAGTGATCTACAAGGGCATCGCAGATCAACTCATCAAAGGTCCCATCGAGATTCCCCCTTCTGTAAAGGACATTCTCAGTATGGCCTATCACCTCTTCCAGTTTTTCCTTGTATGGAGCCCTTATCTCATCAATCAGCTTTGCCATCTCAGGGTCAGGCTGGATCATCTCGGACATAACCGGTATCAGCCTGTATGAGTAGTCTGTTATTCTCTTTCCCTTCACTTCGAGGTCAAGCCTTGAGAGATACTTGCCGTAACAACCAGAGCCTATTACAAGAGTTTTCCCCACCATTACAGGCTTCGGGAGACCGTCATGGGTGTGTCCACCCATAATTACATCAATCCCTTTGACACGACTGACCATTTTCTTGTCAACGTCAAAACCGTTATGCGAAATGACAACAACAAGGTCGACCTTTTTCGACCTAACCTCATCTACCACATCCTGCATATTTTCTTCCTTGATACCAAAGGACCAGTTAGGAATCAGCCTTCTGGGGTTCGCAATAGGCGTATAGGGGAAGGCCTGTCCTATTATCCCTACGGAAAGCCCGTTTACTGTTTTTATGACATAGGGCTTGAATATCTGATCTCCCCAGGTAGCTTCGTGGACATTCTGGGCTACGAAGGGAAAGTTCATCATTCCTATCAGCTCCTGAACTCTCTCCTCGCCGTATGTGAATTCCCAGTGTCCTGTCATTGCGTCACATTTAAGCAGATTCAGGACTTTCACCATGTCCTCGCCTTTTGTCCACAGGCTGGTGGCAGAGCCCTGAAGTGTGTCCCCAGTGTCAAAATAGAGGGTTTTACCGTCTCTTTCTGCGCGAATCTGGTTTATTAATGCCGCAATATAAGCAAATCCTCCCATCTTGCCGAATTCCCTTGCAAGAGAGAGATAGTCATCGGAAGTGTATGCATAAGCCTCAAGTGTGTGAGGCTTGATACCATAATAGCGCAGAAACTCCTTCCCTGTAAGATGGGGAGGTTTCCCCTTGTTTACCCCAACGCCGATGTTTGTGTCAGGTTCCCTGTAGTATATGGGCACAATCTGGGCATGGCTGTCTGTGGTGTGGAGTATTGTCAGATTTCCCTTTGCCTTGAATTCAAGAAGGTTCCTTTCAGTCAATGCCTTGGCAAGCACACCGGAAGGCAAGATGGTTGATGCACCTGCAGCAAGTGACAGAACCTTTATAAACTCTCTCCTGCTGATACTCATTGAGCGCCTCCTTGAAGTTTCTGTATTTCATTATTTCATTCTAAAGTCGCTGTCAGTCTGATCAAACCAAAGGAAGGCGTGATGGATGTGAAACACACTCACATCAGTCAAACATCTCTCTCACCTCTGATCATGTGTACACTGATCCACGCTGTTCGCCTTCCTTCCAAAGCAGCTTGATGCTTGCGGTATCTTCACATTCTCATGCCAGGGACCTCTAAGGGGAGGCCATTCGACTGGTAAGTCAGATACAGCTCCAGGTTGCGATACTCTTCACTCTGATACGGTAGAGGTTTTGCGCGCATATTTTTCATACATCCCCTGAACCGTCTCTGCATCGAGCCCGTCTTGCCCCACTTGAGCCTGTAGGACGGCCAGTGGTCGCCATGGCGCCTGTTTGGTGAGAGGAGGTTGGTCCTGACCCTCTTACAGGAATACTTGACATGACATATAGCACAGTTGAAGTTCCACTGTCCCATACGGGTATAATAGAATTTTTTGCCTTTTTCATAAAATTTTCTCGCCGGACCGTCTATGCTCACATTTATCTTCATTCCATTCGAGAGGGATTTGACATACAGTGTAAGCGCCAGCTGGTCGTAGGACTCGTACTTCAGAGGTTTTGCACCCATCTGGTTCTCACGACACCTGTTAATCTGGAGTGCCACCGTGTTTATACCCTTTATTGCCGGGTCATACTTCGGATACTTTACAGCTACACCAACCAGCTTTTCCCCATTCTCGCCATGACAGCTTGCACATGACTTCCCCTTAGAGCCGTCAACTGTGTTGTAAAGATCCTTTCCGTCATCGAGCATCAGCTCAGCGGGATTCCCTTCCTCGGCCATCTCATTTGTCGAGTTGCCATAAAATTCAAGGTATGTTTTTTCATACTCCTCGTATGTACAGCCTTGTTCGTATTCCTGGATCGAAGCAGAGTCCCCTCCGGCCCATACATCATGGACGGCCATTAAAGGTGAGAGGATAACTGCAAGACATACCGCTATCTTAAAGAGATTCTTATACATCCGCCTACCTCCTCTGAGTTATTGGGGATTGATCTGGATTGTCTTTTCATACTCACCACCTTTAATATCCTTCCACACGATCTTCAGTGGAGCCGCCTTGTCCGCCTTCAGATAAAATGTCATAAACGGGTTTGCACTAACGGCTATCGTCCATTCCATATGTGTAATCAGGTCGTTTCCGTAATAGACATTCACATCATTGATGTAATATGCGGGTATTCTCTTTTTTGTCTTCTTGTCCTTTCTGAATCCCGTCTCCATGGGGTGAGTAATCAGCGCCTTCACAGGTATGACCGCACCCTTTTTTATCTTCCTGGGAACCCTGATTTTAATCTTGCCTATTCCTTTTGGCATGTTTCCTCCTTATCATTATGTTAATTTGACATTCCCTACCTGTTATCCGCCACAACCGCCGATCGTAACCTTTACGGCCTTTATTGCACTGTAGAGCTTGCCGGTGCTTGTCTCAACAACGGCCCGAACATTTGAAGTCTTTCTCATTTTGATTCTCAGAGCAAGCGTTGCCTTGCCATTGGCTGGAGAAAGCTCGGCACTTGCCGTAAAAGGATGATAGTTCTCATCGACGAAAATATAGATTTTCTTCACATAGTTGTCCTTTTCCATCGGCAGATCTGATATGACTGTGACAGGTACGACCGCTCCATTCTCTGCTATTATGGGTGTCTTCAGCTTTACGTGAGCCATCTCGATCTTTCTGCTCCCGAACATATTCTTCAGAACATCGTTGATATGCTCCACATCAGGCTTTTCTGCAGCCTCGGCTATTGAAGGTTTCAGGACCGACCCCAGAGAAGAGGCGGAAAGTACAGCAGTGCATGCCAGCCCCGCCATCATCATGAACTCTCTTCTTGATATCTTGCTACCTTCCTTCATAAAAGCTCCTCCTTAAATAATTATGTTTACCAGATTGAACGTGGTGCTATTTCCCGCCCTTCTTCAAGGAATACAGGTAGTCGACAATTGCATCAATCTGCTTCTGATTGAGTATCTTGTTGGCACCAAATGGAGGCATAATGGTCTCCGGATTGAACTTCCGGGCATCCACGATCCACTGCCTCACTATAGCACGGTCTTCAGGGGTATAGTTTTTCATCGACTCCACAAGGTTGGGACCAACATTTCCGGGAGACTCCACATCAGGCAGATAGTGGCAGGAAACACAATTGCCAAGCTTCCTTGTAGTGCATATCTTTCTGCCCTCATCTACACTGCTACCCGCAAAAACCATACCTGTAAAGAGCACCATGGAGAGCAGAAACAAGCCTGCAAATACCAGAGTCCTCACTCTTGAAGAGTTCCTCCTTCTTTCCTTCTGCATCCTCGCACCTCCTTCCTTTATTTATATTTTGATGCTGCCGTTGTTGCCTCCATCCCCTCCGGATGGAGCATAATCTGCTACACAATCTCATTTAACCTTGATATAGGCATAACCTTTATCCTGGAGTTCTACAACTCTTACCTGACCTGAATTAACAATGGCTACAAA
>WFTX01000062.1 GCA_015485235.1 Nitrospirota bacterium
AATCGGGCTCGAGGAAGGGGTCTGCTATCTCTTTGTGCCCCATACAACCGGAGCGGTCACGATTAACGAAGGTGCGGACCCCTCCGTGAGGAGGGACATAATCAAGACACTCTCACAACTGATTCCCCGTGACGGCGGTTACACCCATATGGAGGGAAACTCCGATGCCCACATCAAATCAAGCCTTGTCGGCGCCTCGGCATACGTCTTTGTGGAGAAGGGGAAACTCCTTCTGGGAACCTGGCAGTCCATATTCTTCTGCGAGTTTGATGGGCCCCGCCATCGGAGGGTGGCGATCAAGGTTCTGGGTTAATTGCGTTTATCTCGTTGGTCTTGTTTATTTGGTTGATTTCGTTGATTCGTAGGTTCAGCAAGAAAGTCGAAGCGGCTCCCGGTGGCGGCTCGTTTCTGTGTTGAGTGTAAGCCCCCTCCGGTCCGGGACGAATTTATGCATTCAGGTCAGATCTTGTCGCAGGAGGCCTTGAGGAGGTCCCTGAGCCATAGATAGAGGCTCTCTTCAGGCCTGGAGAAATCTTCAATCCTCCCGAGGGGCCGGAGTGTTGTTATGCCATCGCCGTCAATCACGCCTATGTAACTGGCCAGATATTTTCCCTCCAGAACGGCATAAAGGCAGTAGGTCCTCTCGCTCATGAGCGGGTTGTTCCTTACTACAACGAAGGCGGTCCTTAGGAGATGGTCATCCCCTCCGTCGATGGCCGAGGGCGGCTCGGTGAGGAGTTTCAGATTGAACCCGAACTGGTCATTGAACCGGTTGACCTCCGGGGTTATCCTGGAGAGAAAACTGATGAAACCGCTTTCCTCCTCCCAGTAACCGGCCTGTTTGTCCTGATATCCTGTCTTCATTCCCGCCTCCTGTTGTGCTGTTTTTGGGTATCATAAGATATATAAATATTTTACAATAATTATAGAGAATTCTGTAAATGGTATTGAGCTGTAGGCCCTTATGCACCGAAAAGTCATGTCTGAAACAAACTTGCAATCAGATTCAGGCCTCCGACCTGCCCCCGCAGTAGAGCCATAATAGACGGGTACAGTCTGTATGTAGTGTCCTGGGAGTTATCAAGCACAATGGATCGGGGACTCTGTCTTAAGGCGCTGGAGCGGGCTCTAAGGGTCTCAAAGCCTGAGATATTCAACAGTGATAAGGGCTCACAATTTACGAGTCAAGAGTTCACAGGGATATTAAAAGGACAAGGGATACAGATCGGCATGGATGGAAGAGGCAGGGTATTTGACAGCATCTTCATAGAAAGGCTGTGGAGGACTCTAAAATATGAGGAGGTGTATATTCACAGCTACGAGACAGTCAAAGAAGCAAGAGAGAGCTTGGGTAGGTATTTCAGGTTTTACAACACGGAGCGGCTTCATGAATCTCTTGGGTATAGAACTCCCGAAGAAATCTATTTTGGATGGAGCAAATCAATTAATGAACAGGCTGGAGCAATCTACCTTAAACAACCTCAATTTTGTCTTGAAAGTGGGGTCATCGGTATTACTATAATCGAGTCTGTTATTTCATCGCATGAACCTCCTGGAAAATCGCAACTTCTGACAGTGTAAAAAAAAGTTAAACCAATGTCGTCAGGATTCGACCAAAACCCTACTTCACAAGTATTCGAATTAATACTAATTATAAACCTGTTTGCATTAACCAACTCACAATTAGCTGATGTGTCTTCTGGGTCGCCATCAGTCCACTGAATTTGTCTTACATAAACATCACCTGCCCCAATCACAGTAACAGTCGGCGAGCTCGTTATCACTCTCGCTCTGTTAACATCATCCGTCGCCAATTGCAGTGTCTTCTGATCCTGTGTTTGTCCGTCTGTGCAGGTTAATGTGATGTTGTCTGTTTTCTGTGTGTCTGGGTGCTGGATGTAATCATAAGACGGTGTTCCGCTGATTGTTGCGGTTCCGTTTCCGTTGTCCGTAAGAGATGCCCATGAAGGAAGATTTGAAGCATTCAAACTCACACTGTCTCCGTCCGGGTCACTACAGGAAAGATTCTGGCTGTAACTCTGGTTTTCTGTTGCGTTTGCAAGTGAAGTTGTTGTTATCGAAGGAGGATTGTTGTTTATCCCGAACAGCCCATCACTCTTGTCCGCCCCCCTCCGGTTCCTGTCTGCATCCCAGAGATTCACCTTCAGCCGGTAACTGCCTGATGCCAGTCCGGTGGGTATCATCCAGTCGTAACTCCAGGGATTCCCTCCCTTTATCACATCTATCAGGTTCCAGCCCGCCACCCCTGACTTGTGATACTTCAGAACCACCTTCGTTATCGGGCTCCTCGTCGCCCAGGTATCCCAGGTTATCGTTACCGTATCCCCATCCTGGTAACTCTCACCCCCATTCGGGGCAGTTATCCGGATTACCTCTATCAGAAAATACCCGTCCGATACATCACTGCCCACCACCTGAGCACTGCTGTCATACCCCGTTACCCTCACAAGACACCTCCGCTTGTTTCCTGCCGTCACCCGCACCGACCAGTCGTAACTCGTGCCGCTTACCCCCTGCGCTATAACCCTCCAGTCCTTCCCACCGTTCACCGAGTACTCAAGATCAAAACTCACCGCATCTGAAGAGGCACTCCAGGTGATGGTATAGTTCGACCCCGATGGCAGAACCTCCCCTCCGTCAGGTGCGGTTACCATAACATATGAGGAGGTAAGGGCATCAACATGGGCAGGCCTCATCACCAGGAACATCAGCAGGATAAATAAAAATAGCGCTATCTTCTCTCCGGGCATCCCTCTGCCCCCCCTGCCTTCTCTCCACGGCCTCTCTCTTTCCCCTGAAGGCACTCCGTGGAGATATCTCCCTGACGATAATGGTTCTGGAAGGGCTTTCCCCCTCCTCTTCACATCGAACCTGCCTTCAGGAGTCTTCTCTTCTGAGACATCCCTGCCTCCTGAATATGGGATATTTAAATTATTATAGCAAGGAGATTGAAATATTTCAAGAAGATTTCATCGAGGAGTTCCCCCAATTTTTTCAGACTCATGGCAACCTTGTTCAGTCCATCCCCCTTGAGAGGGATGGTAAAGGTGGGGGTGCCTGAAACAATAACCACCCTCCCCTTAATCCCCTCCCATCAAGGGAGGGGAGATTTTGAGGTTCTAAGGTGGGTAAGGGTCATCGATACGATCAAGTCCGACCGGCCCCGTGCTTGTCTCACGGTCTGAGACCGTGAGGGAAATATACGGGTGACGGGTTCAGAGGCAGTACCAGACTTTCAGCCCATGATAGTACCGGAGGGTGCAGGTATTACCTGACTCATCAATCACCCTGAAACAGGACGACCTGACCCTTGTTGATTCATCCTCTTCTATCCAGCGGTCCAGGATACGGACTCTCATCCAGCCCGACTCTGTCTTAACCTTTCTGGGCTCCTCGCCTCCCTTGTATCCTGAGTATGTCTGGACTTCTACCACTCCTCTGATCACAATAACCTCTTCAGGGTCTCTCCAAGGGCCTCGCTTACCCTGAGCATGAATACCTCATTCAGGTGCTCAGACCTGTCGTGCTCAGTATGATACCAGGGGTTTCTGAACATGGCGGTATCAGTTATCATGACCGCAGGATAGCCTGCATCCCAGAAGGGGGCATGATCACTGAACCTTGTTTCAGGGATAAGATAGCCCCTGAGACGGGATGTATATCTGACCACCTTGAGACCGGGCACAGCGTTTCCGGCGGCCTCCGTAAATGCATCCATCATGAACCCTGCCTTCGAGTTTCCCACAAGCCCAATGAAATCCCCCCTGTCAGGGGCATTCACAAAGGGAGGGAGTAACTGGCTGCCCTCCTTATCAGAGGTATATCCAACCGATTCAAGTATGAAGGCCCCCTTGAATGAAACCCCGCATCTCTTCATCTCCTTCACAAAGTGCTTGCTCCCGACAAGGAACTCCAGGGAGTTTTTCTGTGGTTCCTCCAGTGTGAATGCCACAAACATGAGCCCCTCTGAGGGCCCAAGGGCCTCGGCAATATCAAGCATCACAGCCACACCGGAGGCGTTGTCATCTGCGCCGGGGCTCCCATGGACGGCATCATAGTGTGCCCCCACAACCCAGAAGCCCTCCGCCCCGGGAAGACCTCCTTTTGTGGCAATTATATTAAGGTATTCCCTCTCCCTGTAAACAAACCGGTCTTCTTCCACCTTAAAGGACAATGCATGAAATCTCTCCTCTATATACTTCGCAACCTCACCAAGGCGATTGTAAAATTCAACCCCGTCCCGGAACCCCTCAATATCCTTGAGGGTCTTCATAAGCCTGGAATCTGCCATCTGCTCACCTTCCTTGTATCCACCCCCCTGTATTTACCCTCCCTGAGGAGGTTGATGAAGTTATCCCGGGTGAGGGGCTCTCTGAATTCAGTGTAACACTGCCCTGTCTCGCCGGGTTCGTGAGCATCCGAGCCACCGGTAAAGGGCAGATGGAGTGTATGTGCCGCCTCTATGGCCTTCATATTGTAGTGGTGGAGATTGTAACCATTGTACCCCTCAAGGGCGGTAAACCCCTCATGATCAAAGACCCTCTCACCAATGCTGAGGCTTCGCCTGAAGGGATGAGAAGGTATGATCACGCCTCCTGCATGGTTTACCCTGCTGATAAGCTCCCCCACAGACGGATAATCGAGCCCCAGACGGTCTGTATCAAGGCCGAATATCAGAAAGTGCCCCTCCCTCGCCGCGTACTCAACCCCGCGCAGGATCAGTATGTCTCCTCCATATTTCTCTTTCAGATACTCTACCGGCTCGGATGCCTCATAGGAGTAGTGCTCTGTGAAGGCTATACCATCGAGCCCCCGCTCCAGGGCATACTCGATTATCTCCTCAGGCTCTGCTACAGAGTCACCGCTGTATTTTGAGTGCACATGGAGATCCACTCTGAACATCAATTATATTTTAGCGTTATTCCGTCCCTTTTCGCCTCCTTCAACCTGGATGTTGCAAAAAAAGAACCACAGAGAACACAGAGGGCATAGAGAATATAGAACTTTTCAATATATACTCTGTTTCTGAAAGAATCGCTCACTTCAGGAGACAAAAAATTTAACTGGCCAGTCAGGATCTGTTAAAATAATACAGACAAAATAAGGTGTGAGGTGAGTAATGAAAACAAAATTGAGAATGATTTATTGGAAAGGCAAAAAATTTTGGGTGGGAAAACTTCTTGAACATCCTGAAATAATGACCCAGGGTGAAACATTAGAGGAACTCGAAGAAAATATGAAAGAAGCCTATCTGCTTATGACAATGGATGATGTGCCTGAGGAACATAAGATTAAAGAACTTACCTTCACGGTATGAAAAGACAGGAGCTTATCAAGAAAATCACCTCGGCAGGATGTGTGCTTGTCAGACATGGAAAACGTCACGATCTTTATAAGAATCCCTCCACTGGGAAGAAGCAACCTATTCCGAGACATAAGGAAATAGATGAACATCTTGCAAAGCATATAATAAAGGAATTGACATAACAACTCATTCCAAACCTCCCCCTTGAGGAGGAGAATGAGGTGGAGATATAATGTGGGAGGTTTATCCTCTGGTTAAAGAAGATGAACAGGATGGATATATCAGAATAATAGATGAAAGCGGTGAAGATTACCTCAATTAATTTGTCAGCGCATAGCTCATCGTAAAGATATCTACAGAATATTTCCATGAACACCATTCAGGCCCAGAACAACCCATTTAACTAAGCCCCAATCTTTCAAGGCCTCTGCCCTCAGCCTTTCAGCAGAAGGAAATTCAACACTATTAGTCTATAAACACTTCTAAAGCCCCCTGGTTGTTAAGTGAAAAAGCCTTCCCGGGGAAAGTTGTTAGATACAACGCAGAAGAACAGGTTTTGCCGGGGGCGGGCCTGACTGCATCGGTTTTGAGGTAAGACCTGCCGGCTTGTTTTGAGTAGTAGGGAGATGGTATATTTATATAGGTGGGACTAAACCAGATAGCAAATCAAATCTTCACAAATCTACAGAGGAGGGAAGCATGAGCAAGATCAACTGCTGGGAGTTCATGAAGTGTGGAAGGGAACCAGGGGGTGACAGGACCGCTGAGTTCGGCGTCTGTCCTGCTGCAGAGGATCACTCCGCTGACGGCTTAAATGGTGGCAGGAACGGCGGCCGGATCTGCTGGGCGATCGCCGGTACCCTCTGCGATGGAAAGATCCAGGGGACCTTTGCGGAGAAGAGGCTGCTCTGTTTTGCCTGTGATTTCTTCCGTCAGGTCAAGGAGGAAGAGGGGATAGGCAAGTTCCATGTTTTGAAGCCGGGACAGGTCTACTCACCCTGAGAGGTTCAATCCTCTCTTTACCTTACAGGTTGCATAAAATTAGTTGGTGTAGTGGTTATTGGTCATTGTCTGCGTTCGTTGCGTCTATCTCGTTGGTTTCGTTGATCTCGTTTATTCCCTACCCCCCTGTTTACGCAACGTTTGGGCATATCATCAAGAAGGCCTCAGCCCTCTGCCTTCATCCTCACCCGCTGTATGCCTATAACCAGTCCGTATATGGCGATTCCCAGGGGGTAGAGATAGTATTTCCGGGATTCATCAAGGCCTGCGAGGTCTGCAACTGCACCGGGATAGAAGAGCACAAAGGCGGCAGCAAGAAAGAATGGGATCTCATAGATCCGGTTTTTCACAAGACACCAGCCCTGGGCAAAACACTCGAAGGCGGAGATGCCGACAAGGGCCATTGAGAAGATCAGGAGGGCCTGGGGGACGCTGTTTATGTTATGGAGTATCAGGTCGGGGTTGAAGACGAACATGAAGGCTATGACGGAGGTCCTTATGTCATAGAGAAACCCCTGTATCCCCGTGGGGATGGGCTCTGACCGGGCGATGGCAGAGGCTGCATAGGCCGCAAGCCCGACAGGAGGGGTGTCGTCAGCAAGTATGCCGAAGTAGAAGCAGAAGAGATGGGCTGCCATTATGGGTATCACAAACCCGTAGATGCCGCCCACGGAGACTATTATCGGAGCTGTCAGTGAGGCCATCACAATGTAGGTTGCGGTGGTGGGAAGTCCCATCCCGAGGAGCATGCTTGCTATGGCCGTGATAAGGAGCAGGAGGAAGATGTTGCCCCGGGAGATGGTCTCCACTATCTGGGTGATCATCCCCCCGATTCCCATGTTCACCACGCCTACTATTATCCCTGCAGCAGCACAGGCAAGGGCGACGGAGACCATGTTTTTTGAGCCCTGAATGCATCCCCTTGCTATAAGCTTTATGGCAGACCTCAGGCCCTTTTTAATCCCCCCTTTCAGTCTTGCTTCCTGGAAGATGATCACAAGGATCAGTACTATTATTGAGCGGAAGGCTGAAAGCTCCGGTGAATGCCTGAGAATGACCAGTTCGTACAGGAGGACGAGAATAGGCAGGAGATAATGAACCCCGCCCTTCAGGGTCTTTTTCAGATCCGGAAGGTCCTCAGGGGGGAGCCCCCGTATCCCGAGCTTTGATGCCTCGAGATGGGTGATGCAGAAGAGGCCGAAGTAGGAAACAAAGGCCGGGATCGCTGCTGCCTTTACAACCTCTATATAGGGAACGTTTACATACTCCGCTATTATGAAGGCGGCTGCTCCCATGATCGGTGGCATCAACTGGCCGTCCGTGCTTGCCGCCACCTCAATGGCGGCTGCCTTCTTCGGAGGATAGCCGCTCTTTTTCATAAGAGGGATCGTGAAAGGCCCTGTAGTGACGATGTTGGCGATACTTGAGCCTGAGATGAGACCGGTGGCCCCGCTTGAGACTACGGCAGCCTTGGCAGGACCGCCCTTGAACCTTCCGAGGAGTGAGAGTGAGACATCGGTAAAGAACCTCCCTGCCCCTGCCACCTCAAGGAGCCCGCCCATGAGAACAAAGAGATAGACTATGGAGGCCGACACACCGAGGGGGATTCCGTAGATCCCCTCTGTCGAGAGGGTGATGTTGCTCATGTACTTGCTCAGGGAGACCCCCTTGAAGGCAAAGACATCAGGCATGTAGGGGCCGAGGAAGGCATAGGCGGTAAAGAGGATAGCGATCACAGAGAGGGCAGGCCCTATCACGCGGCGGGATGCCTCAAGCAGGAGGAGTATGAGGATGACGCCTGCTGCAATATCTCTTCCGAGGGGCATTCCAGCCCGCATTGTGATGCCCTCGTAATCAATGACTATATACAGTGAGGCCAGGACGCCTGAGATGGAGAGGATATAGTCAAGAAGGGGAATCCTGTCAGTGGCCCCGAAGTATGAAGTGCCTTTCACTGGCCTCTTGATGCAGGGGATGACAAGAAAACAGAGTGCCATGGCAAAGGCGAGGTGAATGGCCCGGGTCTTTGTGCTGTCAAGGATCAGGAAGCTTGCTATGCTCAACTGGAAGACCGCCCATGATATGGCCACCATGCCTACAAGGAGGGCCTCATGAGGTCTGAGCCTCCTTATGCTGCCCGACTCTGCCTTTAGTATGGATTCTGCCTTGCTGGTATCGGCTTTCAAGTTTTAACCCGGTTGGTGCGAGAGTCAATTTGGCAGGTGGAGGTAATATCAGGATGTTACCTCCACCTGCCTGAAAGACCTGATCCTATTTTATCAGCGCTGGATCAATGTATTTGATAAGCCCCGACTCCCGGTAATACCTGAGGGCCCCCTTATGGATGGGAGCACTCAGCCCGCTGAGCATGGCCTCTTTCGTAAGCACCGAGTAGGCGGGATGGAGTTTCTTGAAGTCCTCGAAATTGTCAAAGACCTCCTTCGTGATTGCATAGACTATCTTTTCATCCACGTCTGCGGAAGTGACAAAGGTTGCCTTGACCCCTATGCTCGGGACATCACCGGAGTTGTCCGCCTTTGGATAGAACTTGATGGGAATAACGGACTTTGCGTAGTAGGGATACTTCTTCAGAAGGGCATCAATGCCGGGCCCCTCAATGGGGATGATTCTCACCTTAAGCCTTCCCGAGGTGGCCTCCTTGATGTTCCCGTTTGGATGGCCGACTGTGTAGAAGAAGGCATCGATCCTTCCATCCTGAAGGAGTGATGGGGCTTCAACCGCCTTTACCTGCTCCACATGGATGCTTGAGAGGGGGATCCCTGCGGCTTCCAGGACGTCCTTCGAGTTCTGGAGCTGGCCCGAGCCAGGGTTGCCGATGTTCACTCTCTTGCCTTTGAGGTCCTTGAGTGTCTTGATCCCGCTCTTGACTGATGCAATCAATGTGATCGACTCGGGGTGGATGGAGAATACGGAACGGAGCTTCTTCTGAGGTCCTGCCTTCTTCCATTCGGCAAGGCCGTGGTATGCCTGGTACTGCCTGTCGGACTGGGCAACGCCGAACTCGAGGTCGCCGGAGAGAACGGCATTGATATTGTAGACCGAGCCTGCCGTTGATTCCACAGTCGCCTTGATCCCGTACTGTTTTGACTTCTTGTTGATCATCCTGCTTATGGCGCCACCTGTGGGGTAGTAGACTCCCGTGACTCCTCCCGTGCCGATGGTGACGAAGACCCTCTTTGATGCCGCCCCTGCATCAATTGCAAGAAGCAGGGTGAGTGAAAGTCCCAACAAAATGATTCTTCTCAAAAAACCCATGACCGCCTCCTTTCCAGATGATTGTAATATGGTAGGTTCTATTTTATCACAGTAGTGTCCAAAATAAATCTAAAGTCCGGGGGAGGCGGTATGGCGGAGAAAACACCAATGCACGACACCTTTGAAAAAGAAGGATTCATGTATCTGACAACCCTGATCAGACAGTCTTCATTAAAACCTGCTGACTCAGGTTCCTGTCCATTAAATCCTGTCGGTTGCATTGTGTTTTCGCAGCCTTGCCGCCTCACGGCAATATTATTTTGTACAGATGTGATTTTATCATTATTTGATTATTAATGGGCAGGAGGGGGCGAGAGCGGCAAGTCTTCCGGCGAGGGTTTTCATGATGGTGGTCTTTCCAGTGCCGGGCTTCCCGGTAAGGAGGATATTTTCTGAACAGGCCATCATGGTAGAATTATACATCATCAACCCAATACACCAATATACCAATATACTAATATAAGGAGGCAGATCATGAAGAGTTACCGGAAGGAGTTATGGTTTGAGGTGCCCACAAGGAGGGCCTTCATAAACATCACCCCCCAGGTCGAGGAGTGCGTGAGGGAAAGCGGCGTGGAGGAGGGGCTTGTTCTTGTAAACGCCATGCACATCACCGCCTCTGTCTTCATAAACGACGATGAGCCCGGTCTTCATCACGACTATGATGTCTGGCTTGAAAAACTGGCTCCCCACGAACCTGTCTCACAGTACCGGCACAATGTGGGGGAGGACAATGCCGATGCCCACATGAAGAGGCAGATCATGGGCAGGGAGGTGGTGGTTGCCATCACAAAGGGGGTCCTTGACCTCGGCCCATGGGAGCAGATCTTCTACGGCGAGTTCGACGGCCGCAGAAGAAAGAGGGTGTTGATAAAAATAATCGGTGAGTGATTATTCTTTCTACCTTCTCTTTCTCATTTTAACCTTCACCACCGTTAACATCTCGTTAACGATCAGTCTTTCTTCCTGCTTTATACGCTCAAGGAGGGTTTCGTCTTTAGTTTCAAAATACTCTATAGTTACATAAAAGGGGTGGAGTCCCTTTTTCAAGTCTTCATAGGGACTTTCTTTAATTGCCTCGAGCGCATCTCTGACTGTATCAATTTTGCCATTTAAAAGATACTCCATGAATGACTCTGTAAAGACCTCCAATGCCTTTTCCTCTCCCCCAGCATGGGGAATACAATTAAGGGCTTCCCTGAGATACTCTTTTGCCTTCCTTTTTGATCTTTTAAAGTTCCTGTTATAGAGTTTGAGATAAACCTTCATAAGATTTTTCCATGGGAGGTGCTCGTCTTTCCTTAATGAAATTGCCTTTTTCAGGGCATTAATTGCAAGAGTGAATTTTCCAGGTTTTATATATGCAACACCCATGTTATTCCATGCCTCGTGCATGTCAGGCTTTATCTCAACCGCCTTCCTGAATGCCTCTATCGCCTCTTCATGCCTGCCAAGGTCTACATATGCAGCACCCATGTTATACCATGCCTCGTGCTTGTCAGGCTTTATCTCAACCGCCTTCCTGAATGCCTCTATCGCCTCTTCATGCCTGCCAAGGTCTGCATATGCAGCACCCATGTTATTCCATGCCTCGTGCATGTCAGGCTTTATCTCAACAACTCTTTTTAATGCGTCAATCTCTTTCTCCGTTTCTTTCAGTAAATTAAAAGCGTATGCCATCTGCCACCAGAGAATATAATCACGAGGATTTTCTTTTATCTTATTTTCAAGAACTCTCAAGGCGGTCTCAGGGTCTCTTTCTGCCAGAACAAATTCTTCTGGTATTCCTCTATACTCAGGCACCGATTCCTTTAGATACCAGAGTTTATCTAAATGTGTTTTTAGTCTTTCAGGTGCCATAGAAAGAGACTCTCTTACTGCTTTAATTGTATATTCCAGGTAACGGTGAATTTCTTCTTTTGTAAACCATATCTCAACGAACCTTATGATAAAGCTAAGCCTCTTTCTTCCTGCCTCAACCCTCATCTGCCGCCAGAGGCCAAAGAGTCTCTCTTTTATATCGTATAGAACCCCTTTTCGCTTTCTCCCTGTGACCTTCTGGAGATAGCCAATCTCTTCAAGCCTCCTTATCTGGGCATTCACCTGATTCACAGGTATTCCACTTCTCTGGGCAACCTCTGTTGGGGTAAGGAGGGTTTCTGCCTGGGCAATCACATCCATTATCTCCCTCTGCTGGGCTGAAAGGTCTTTCATCCTTGCACTGAAGTATGGGGTCATCTCATCAAGCATCCTCTGAAAGGTCTCCTCCACAGAGGTTATCTCAACTTCCCTCATTATTTGATAGAAACTAACTATCAGCCTTGGATTGCCACCGGAAAGTTCGTATATTGCCCTTAGTTTGCTCTCCTTTTCTTCTATGACCTTCAGGATGTCATGCCGTTGTTCAAGTTCAGCCAGTTTTTTAAGCAGTTTTTTTGTATCGATAAAACTTATGTCTCGAAGCCATTCTGTTTCAAAGAAATTGTAAAAAGGCTCACCATGATTTACTATTGCGTGAAATAGTGTAGGTGCGGTGCCAATTAGAAGAACACTCTCTGATGTCATAAGTATATCCCTGAGTAAAGACTGGTCCTCATCGGTGAATGTCTCAAGTATATCGTTGAAGTTATCCACAAGTAGTAGAAGCACTCTACCTGTGTTTTTCCTGAAACTTTTTATAAAATCAAGTATCAGTTCTTTCTGCCTTTCATCTGAGTCAGGTCTGGTTAAATTATCGGATATCTTAATATCGGTTCTCTCTGATTTAAGGTATTCAATACAAAGGCGGAGAAACTTTATAGCATTGGTTACATACTCCTCTTCGGAGAAAATAACTGGTACAAAGGAATCCCTGTACTCCCCGATACCTATAATATCAATGTCACCCTTCAGACAATGATAGATGGTCCTTAACATATGTGTCTTCCCTATTCCTTTGGGACCTATAAGTATCAGATGTGAGATACTTCCGCCTTTTGCTGTATTCCTGAGCACACGCACAATTGTCTTCAATGTCTCATCCCTTCCCATCAAAGTAGATTTCAGCGTCTCAGGTGACTGAAGTGCAGGCGTATATTTATAGATTCCCTTAGCCATCTTACTCCTCCACAAGGTCGTAATATCTGAGCCACCAGTCCCTGAGGATATTTGTTGAAAACCTGTATGAATCTTTCTCAGGGTTGTAGGTGACATAAAAGTCGTTTTCTATGTCCGTCATCAGATAAGAAAAGTCCTCATCCTTTAGTTTGCCCTCTGATTGCATCTTAAAGAGTCTAAAGAGAGCCTTTTTCTTTACCTCGCTATTCCTTGCCACCTCAAGAATGAGTCTTTTGGCTATACTTTCCCTGCTTTCATCATAGTATTCGCTTAGTCTTGTAAAGTAGTGTTCAAAATAAGTCCTGCTTGCAGGCCCAAGGGCACCATGAAGATAAGCTCTGTCAATCATCTCCTTTGAAAGCGACTTCCTACCCTGATTTCGCATCTCATGAATACTTTCCTTAACGACTATCTGTATGAAATAAGGAACAGGAGCACCAACAAGTTCAAGAACTCTGTTAATAACCTCTTTGGGAACCCTCAGTAAGTGCCCTTCATTCTTACAAAGAGCTCTGATATATGCCCTTGCATCATCTTCAGAAAAAGGCCCTATATTTACGATTTCAAAGTCATTGATAGTCTTTGTGCCAGTACCAACTTGTTTAAGGACATGTTCTATCCCTATAGAGCCACCTGCAATCCATCGGACATTACCAAGTTCAGGAATTTGCCTGACCTGCCTGAACCAGTGAAGAAAAGCCTTAACTACTCTTTTATTATGATTTTCGGTTATCCTCTGAACAAGCACAGGAAGTTCATCCACCACAAACACAATCTTTTTGTCTAATTTCCCTACTGTCCTTAATAACTCTTCCCCTTTTTCCTGCCACTTATTATG
>WFTX01000063.1 GCA_015485235.1 Nitrospirota bacterium
CTGTCACAATCTGCATAATGTCTCCTCCATGGGGAAATGTTATGCTGCCAATACCAGAGCCAATCTGGGTGGCAGTACATGTATTAGGGTCAAACCTGTAAAGATATGCGGGGTCCTCATAGTTGGTTACATACATCGTGCCGGTGGCATGGTCGACCATTATCCCCATCACCCAAGAAGCCCCTGTGATTGTGCAGACATATGTGCCTGCACCCGTAGAAGGGTTTATTGTATATAAATCTGTATTAGGTTCAGTACTGCTATCAGCTACTGCCCATAGGGTGCCTGAGTTGTCAAATGCCATATCCATGATGGATGTAAACCCCATATCCCCCACATAGGTGAGCTGGCCATTAGTGGTATTAACAGTATAAAAACTACCATCAAATCCTGCGGCATAAAGAGTCCCTGCACTGTTAGCCTCCAGAGCAATCACATCATTAGTTCCCCATGAAGTCCCTACAGGGGTGGCAGCACCAGTTGCCAGATTGAATCTCGCAAGTTGTCCGTCTGTAAACCCGTTAACAATCGTCCAGAGTGTCCCATCCGGTGTGAATGCTGCTGCGTATGTATCAGAGTATCCTGAGGAACCAATCAGTGTTGCAGTACCTGTGTTAGTATCAATCCTGATGAGATCAGTACCGTCATTCCCTGTGCTGTAAATAGTAGCAGCAGATGCAAGGGTGGAGAGAAAAAATGTGACTACAACAAAAACTAAGACACCGACTACTGTTTTGCTCAACATAAAGGCCCTCCTTATCTTAGTCTTAAGGTACTAGGGGAGATTTGTAGTTAAAATGATAACATTAATCATCTCTAAAGTCAAGTATAGCTGGGGAGGAGTGATGAGGAATGTACTGGTGCTTGAGGGAGAGGGAGGTTAACAACGAGGGGTATCGAGAGGTGCTGGGGGTGCAGAAGGAGCAAAAGTGGACGAGGGTGGTTAGTGCCCGGGGGAATTCAGCCCTGATGCTGGTAGCAGCAAGACTCCGGCATTTAGCAGGGAAATGGGGGCTAAAGCGGTATTTAAAAATGGAAACAGGAACGGGAATTAGCAATTGCTTAGACTGAAGCCAGACGGGATCACCAGAGAAAAGTGCGAAAAACTCCTGACACTACCAAAAGATGATCAAAAGCAACTGACATAAGACATCGAATTATAAGCCCCCCGACTCCTAATCAGGGGAGTTTCAATTTAACCATAGTGTGTCCCCTCCGCCTCTGGGAAACAAATTTGAAACCGGAAGGCAGCCAGCGGAAAAGGCGCTCGGAGGTTTGCGGCTTGAAGATGGGCTTGTATCTCAACGGGACCCTAATGATGCGGCAATCTTCAGTAGCAGAAGCACCCAGGGGAACCCATGCAAAAAGAGATCGAACCAGTCTATCGGCCTGACCAGATCCCGCCTTGCAAGCATCTTCAGCTTACCCCAGACATGAGGGGCTTTGTAAGGGGCAAGCCCGATGGTCAGACAGAGGATGAAGATAACGTTCCACCCTATTTTGTCGATCCATTCCAGCAATGTTTCAGGATATCGAACTGCTGAACAATCTCAATGAAGAACCCTGAGGCAAGACCGCAGGGTATCTTCGATATGTTCGATACGAGTCCGTACCGGATAAGGAAGTTTTATCTTATTACATTTTTAATCGTATCGATCGCTCGCTATGCATATTCAAAATGTAACTGGACACAGATTAACACGGAAACAAACAGATTGCTCAGATAAGAAAAATACTTAACCTCTAAAACCTGCTTGCGTTGAAAGGTACCGGAGGGTATGCCCCCTGCCGGAGCCTCATGTTTATGCAACGTTAAGGATTACCCTTTGCCGGGTGCAGGGATGCCGGTATCAAGAAGGGCCGGATCGTCAACACTCACTATCTTTCCTTCTTTTGAGAGGTATACCACCCTGCCTATACGGGCATTCAGGATCATTCGTCTACAGAGGAGACAGGGATGGCCGTTTGCAGGTCCTCCGTCAGCCTCAAACCCGGCGATGTAGATGGTGGCTCCGGCCATCCTCTCAGGCGGGCCGTTGACTATTGCATTCTGCTCGGCATGGACGGCCACACAGAGTTCGTACCGCTCGCCTGGCGGTATGCCCAACTCTTCCCGCCTGCAGTTGCCCGTATCACTGCAGTTCACCGCCCCCCGGGGGGCACCGTTGTACCCGGTGCTCACTATCACATAGTCTTTCACAATCACCGCCCCGTACCGCCTCCTCAGGCAGGTGGAACGGGTTGAGACGACCTTGGCGATCTCGATAAAGTACTCGTCCCACGGCGGGCGGCGATGGCCGCCTCTCATTTCGGACTCCCCCTGTTTGCCGTTTTTTCTATCCTCCATAGTTTATTATAACCCTTCCTCTATCCGCACTTGGTATGTCCGCAGTTCCGGCAGACGGCACAGCCGCCTTCATGCTCCACCGGTCCTCCGCACTCCGGACAGGCACCAACCTGCATGACCACATCCCCCACTCTGTCCTTTCCGTTTCCATTACCCCTGGTCATGTAGAGTTCAAGGGCCTTTGCTATTGCATCAGCACAGGATGATATCTTTCCGCCCTTTGACCAGGCATGCTGGTGGCAGGAGATACCCTTTAGCTGTTTTATTATCTCTTCAGGTGCGATATTCGATCTCAGGCTGAGGCTCACGAGCCTCCCGATCGCCTCGGACTGGCTGGAGGCACAGCCGCCAGCCTTTCCTATATGGTTGAAGACCTCAAAGGGGAGTCCTTCCTCATCCTCGTTCACGGTTACATAGAGGGCACCGCAGCCGGTCTTCATCGCCCTGGTGGTCCCCTTGATCACATCAGGCCGTTTTCTGGGGACTATCTTGGTGTATTCAGAAGGCCCCGTGGGTTCCCCCTTCTGTTTAGTGCCCTCCTGGCCTCTTCTCAGAACCTGTTCCTCTCGGGAACCGTCACGGTAGACGGTAACTCCCTTACAGCCCAGTTTGTAGGCAAGGAGATAGACCTTCTTCACATCCTCCGGGGTGGCGTGGTTAGAGAAATTAACGGTCTTGGAGACAGCATTGTCCACATACCGCTGGAAGGCAGCCTGCATCCTGATATGGTCCTCAGGGGTGATGTCGTGGGCGGTTACAAAGAGGGCCTTGATATCATCAGGTATTTCTTCTATCTCATGGATGGAGCCTGTCTCGGCAATCCGCTCCATTATTTCTCTGGAGAAGAAGCCCCTCTTTCTGGCTATCTCCTCGAAACAGGGGTTTATCTCCAGGAGCTTTGCCCCTTCCATCACGTTCCTGACAAAGGAGACTGCAAAGAGGGGTTCTATCCCGGATGAGCAGCCGGCGATTATGCTCAGGGTCCCGGTAGGGGCTATGGTTGTGACAGTGGCATTTCTCACCCTTCTGCCGCCTGCATAGATGCTCCGGTCGTAATTGGGGAAGACCCCCCGTTCTTCTGCAAGCTCCTCTGATCTGTCCCTGCCCTCCCGTGTTATGAAAGACATTACCTCTTCAGCAAGTTCAATCGCCCTTTCGGAGTTATAGGGGATTCCGAGTTTTATCAGCATGTCCGCCCAGCCCATCACACCAAGGCCTATCTTCCTGTTCGCTCTGGTCATCTCCTCGATCTGGGGCAGGGGGTACTTGTTCACATCTATTACGTTGTCCAGGAAGTGAACGGCATTCCGGGTCACCTCCCGGAGATGGTCCCAGTCGATCTCTCCCCTATCCTGGTCAACCATTCTCGCAAGGTTTATGGAGCCCAGGTTACAGGACTCATAGGGGAGGAGGGGCTGCTCACCGCAGGGATTTGTACTCTCGATCATGCCTATTGCAGGCGTCGGATTTTTCTCGTTTATCCTGTCGAGAAAGACGATGCCCGGCTCCCCGTTTCCCCAGGCGTGATTCACTATCAGGTCAAAGACCTCCCGTGCCCGGAGGCTTCTCACGACCTTGCCGGTCCTGGGGTTTATAAGGTCATACTCTCCGTCTTCCTCGACCTTCCTCATGAACTCCTCGGTCAGACCGACGGAGATGTTGAAGTTGTTCAGTTTCTCGTTTTCATCCTTGCAGGTTATGAAGCTGAGGATGTCAGGGTGATCGACTCTGAGCATACCCATGTTTGCACCCCTCCGGGTTCCACCCTGCTTTACCGCCTCGGTTGCAGTATCAAAAACGGTCATGAAGGAGATGGGGCCGGAGGATATCCCCTTTGTTGAGCCGACGACGTCACCGCCTGGCCGGAGCCTGGAGAAACTGAACCCTGTGCCCCCACCGGTCTTGTGGATGATCGCGGCAAACTTTACCGCATCAAAGATGCTCTCCATCGAGTCTTCCACAGGGATGACAAAACAGGCGCTCAACTGCCCGAGCCGCCGCCCGGCATTCATAAGGGTGGGGCTGTTGGGGAGGAAGTCCAGGGAAGTCATCATCCGGTAGAAGGTCTTTTCTGTCTCCGTCACCTCCTCAGGGCTGTGGCCATAGCGGCGGTCTGCCTCAGCCACTGCCCGGGCCACCCGGTGGAACATCTCTTCCGGTGTCTCTATCACTTC
>WFTX01000064.1 GCA_015485235.1 Nitrospirota bacterium
AGGCCGAGCGGCTCGGGGGACTTCTTGCAAGGAGGGGATGGGTTGTGTTGACAGGGGGGCTTGGCGGGGTAATGGAGGCCGCTTCCAGGGGAGCTTCTGAAGAGGGTGGGATAACAGTGGGAATCCTTCCCCAGGACCATCCTGAAGAGGCTAATCCCCATGTAATGATACCTGTCTGTACTGGACTGGGAATCGGGAGAAATGTTATCATTATCCGTTCGGCAGCGCTGGTGCTCGCGGTGGGAGGCGGCTATGGAACCCTCTCCGAGATTGCCTATGCCCTCCAGATGGGCAAGCCCGTTATCGGGATCAGGACCTGGGAGATAGAGGGAGTAATAAAGGCTGCAGATGCAGAGGATGCCTTCAACAAGGCCCTCGGGTTGTTAGATCAATGACCCAGTGACTAATGACCGTTCCTTCCCCTGCCCCCTTAGCTCAGTAGGATAGAGCACAGGATTCCTAATCCTGGTGTCAGAGGTTCGAATCCTCTAGGGGGCACCATTCCTGTCTTGATACGGGGGCTTGTCCCGGTTAACCGGGGGAACCTTGATGATCTTCAACCTCTTGTGTTTGAGTATTTGAATTTTGAATTTATCCAGCAACTGGAAATCAGTATTTTAGGTTTTCTGTTAGTGCGTCAGTCAGTCTCCGTGTCCCGTCTTTAATATTGATAATAAGAAGGGATGATTGGCCGATAAGATTTTTTAATTTGACCATTTCGGCTTGACTGTATTAATGTTTAATGCTCTTCCGGAGATGAAGACCGGGAAGAGATATCTCAGGGGCTTATTAACAGATTGTTTTTTTGAGAAAAATCCAAACTTGAGGAGGACACTATGAGCATGAAGCATGAAACGCCGTTGCTTGACGAACTGGAGAAGGGTGCCTTCCCGAGTTTCGTCAAGGAGATCAAGCGGGCAGCAGAGCACAGTGAATACGCCCAGGACCTCCTTGGCCAGCTCGAACTCTCTTACAAGGAGAAGGTCACCCACTGGAAGCATGGTGGAATAGTCGGTGTGCGGGGCTATGGAGCAGGTGTTATCGGAAGATACTCCGACATACCTGACAAATTTCCCGGCGTCGCCCACTTCCACACCGTCAGGGTCAACCAGCCTTCAGGATTCTTTTACACCACAAAGGCCCTCCGTGAGATCTGCGACATCTGGGACAAGTACGGAAGCGGACTTACCAACATGCATGGTTCCACAGGGGACATCATCCTCCTCGGAACAAATACTGAGAACCTTGAGCCCATCTTTGCAGAACTTTCTTCACGTGGCTGGGACCTTGGAGGTTCAGGTTCAGCCGTGAGAACGCCAAGCTGCTGTGTCGGTGCTGCAAGGTGCGAGTGGGCCAATATTGATACCATGGCCATCACACATGAGATCACCATGAGGTTCCAGGATGAGCTTCACAGGCCCATGTTCCCGTACAAGTTCAAGTTCAAGGTGGCAGGGTGCGCCGTTGACTGCATAGCCTCGATCGCCCGTGCCGACATGTCCATCATCGGTACCTGGAAGGGTGACATTCAGATTGATCAGGCTGAGGTCAAAAACTATGCCACTAACGGCATGGACATCCAGGCTGAGATAATCGACATGTGTCCGACCGGTTGTATGAGCTGGGACGGCAATGAACTCAAGATAGACAACTCAAACTGTAATCGCTGTATGCACTGTATAGCAAAGATGACCAAGGCGCTCCGCCCTGGCAAGGAAAAGGGTGCAACAATACTTCTGGGAAGCAAGGCCCCCATCGTGACGGGTGCACTGATGTCATGGGTGATCGTGCCCTTCATGAAGATGGAGCCTCCCTATGAGGAACTCTTTGACCTGGTTGACAGGATCTGGGAGTTCTGGGATGAGCATGGCAAAAACCGTGAGAGGGTCGGTGAACTGATAGAGAGACTGGGTTTCCCCACATTCCTGAGGGAGACGGGCATCGAGCCTCATCCCGCAATGGTGAAGGAGCCGAGGAGAGACCCATTCTTCTTCTGGACCGAAGCAGACATCGAAAAGTAACTTCATAAAATTATCTTTAAATAAGGAGGTTTTAAATGGCTGAGAATCTTCCGGAAAGACAGACAGACATCGGACCACCTCATTA
>WFTX01000065.1 GCA_015485235.1 Nitrospirota bacterium
CTTGTCCGCTTCCGAGGAGGGAAATCTGGTTCACCATCCCGGTGAACCCTTTCGATTTCCCAAAACCGCTCAAACCCAATACCTGCCTCTCCTCTACCGCCGGGAAGGCTTCCCCTATCGATATTTTTAGGCACAACTGTAAGGTTTACTAAAATACCGGGGATTCTTTACTATATTCAGTTATGAAAAACGGCATTCTTAGTGGTAAAACTGCCCTTATTACAGGGAGTTCCAGGGGGATCGGGAGGGCGATCGCCCTGAAACTCGCCTCTGAAGGGGCTGATATCATTCTAAATTACAGAAAGCCGGGGGGAGTTTCTGAGAAGAAGGCCCTTGAACTCCTTGACGGGATCAAGGCAATGGGGAGGTCTGCCTGGCTGATAAGGGCTGATATCTCCAGCCCTGACGAAGTGAAGGAGATGTTCCGCCAGGCCCGGGATGAGGCGGGACGGCTCGATTTCCTCATCCTGAACGCCGCACGGGCACCCTTCAAACCCCTCCATAAACTCTTCCGGAGGGAGATAAGACAGCTCGTAGAGACGAATTACGAAGGCAATCTCTTCTGTGTACAGCAGGCCCTTTCCCTCCTTGAGGAGTCCTCAGGCCGGATTATCTTTGTCTCAAGCCTTGGCAGCCGGTTTTATAACCCCGCTTACCCTCTGGGAAGCATGAAGGCGGCGATGGAGGCCCTGACAAGGGACCTTTCAGAGGAACTGAGGGACAGGGGGATAAATGCAAATGCCGTCTGCGGCGGGATCGTGAAGACTGATTCCTTCAAGGTCCTCAGACAGCACTGGGAAGGACTTGACAGGATACCTGACGACCTCCTCCTGATGCCCGGGGATATGGCCGATGCGGTCTATCTCCTCTGCCTCCCCGAGGCATCTTGTATCAGGGGACAGACGATTGTTGTGGACAAGGGACTGAGTAATGTAATAAACCGGGGAATGTTGTAGTGGATAGAAAAACAGGTCGAGGTTGAGGCTGAGGCTGAGGTCAAGGTTGAGGTTAAGGAGAATCTGTGCCGATCGTTCTGTTTCAGTGTTAATCTGCGTTCCATAAGTTTTGAATTTAGGTATTGGGATTTGTTTAGGATTTAGAGTTTAGGATTTAGGATTTGTTTTTAATCTGTGTAAATCACTTAGTTTCGGTATTTTCAGTGTTCTAATTTAGGAATTAGAAATTAGGATTCAGGATTTTTTAATCAGTGTATATCTGTTCGTTTCAGTGTTAATCAGTGTCCTGTTGTCTTTAAAGGTACTAACCTTGTAAGAAAAATTTTGATTTTCAAGGAGGAACCATGGCACAGAACCTTATTACTGAAGAGATGGTGATCGAGGAGGTGAAGAAGGCGGTCTCCGAGACCCTGAGTGTGGAGACTGACCAGATGACTCCTGAGAGTTCACTGATTAATGACCTTGGAGCAGAGTCTCTCGATTTTCTGGATATCAACTACAGGCTCGAGCAGACCTTTGGTATCAGGATGGCCCGGCATTTCATTCTTGAGCATATCGAGGAGATGTTCGGAGAGGGAAGCGCGATTGATGATGAGGGGGGGCTCACCGACAAGGCGGTGGAACTCCTGAACATAAGGTATGAAGGTGAGGGGCCCAGGGTGGAGCCCGGGATGGACATGGATGAGGTCCCCACGCTGATAACGATCGGTTCCCTGGCAGCAGGGATAATGGATATACTGGATACCCTGCCGGAGAAATGTCCGGAATGTGGTGAGACGGCCTGGCAGCTTGACGGTACAAGGATAAAGTGCGGCAGTTGCGGTGCCTATGCAGAATTCATGAGCGGCGATGATCTTATCCAGGAGTGGCTCAAAAAGGTACAGGAAGAAAGACACATCTTCGAGTGAAAAACAGAAAGAACCGGAAAAGGGTTGTCATAACCGGTTACGGGATGGTCACGCCCCTCGGGCGGGATGCTACAGAGACATTTGAGAAGGCCTCCCGGGGTCAGTCGGGGATAGACTATATCCGGGCCTTTGATACAGATGGGCTTCCCTGCCGGATCGGGGGCGAGGTGGATGACACCTGCCTTACTGAAGGTGACCGTCTGATCGGGCGGCGCTTCGGCAAATACTCATCCCGTGCCCTCAGGCTTGCGGCCACGGCCTCCCTTGAGGCTACGGAGATGGCACGGCTTGAAGATATCAAGGAGAGGGAGAGGATAGGTGTATCCCTTGGCTGTCATGCTGACAATCCGGATATGAAGGACGTCCTCTTTCTCCAGAGGTTTTACAGGGATGGCCGGTGGGATTTGAAGGGATTGATGGAGTCCGGGGGGTATTCCTACATGAGTTTTTTCAAGAGAAAACCCGATGCCCAGACAGCCATACTCTCAATGATAAACAACTGTAAGGGTCCCAATGTCTCCATTGTCTCTGCCTGTGCAGCCGGGGCCCAGGCCATCGGCGAGGCAGTCAGGCTGATCCGGGAGGGAAGGGCCGAGGTGATGCTTGCCGGGGGGTGTGAGGCAACGCTTAACTTCATGGGGTTTGTGGGGTTTGTCCTTCTCAGGGCACTGGTGGAGAAGTATGAGTCTCCGGAGAAGGCTTCACGCCCCTTTGACAGGAAGAGAAACGGGTTTGTGATGTCCGAGGGGGCCGGGATGGTGGTGCTGGAGGATCTTGAACATGCCCTCCGGAGGGATGCTGTGATATACGGGGAGGTCCTTGGTTATGGTGATTCTGCCGATGCCTACCGGATAACCGACACCCACCCGAAGGGTGAGGGTGCCCGGATCGCTATGACAAGGGCGATCAATGATGCAGGGCTCTCACCTGCTGATATCCAGTATATAAACGCCCACGGGACCTCTACAGTCCAGAACGACCTCACAGAGACAAGGGCGATAAAGGAGGTCTTCGGAGAAAAGGCTGAAGAGATCCCCGTAAGTTCAAACAAGTCCATGCTGGGGCATACCATTGCCGCAGCAGGGGCGATAGAGGCCATACTTACCATGATGGGGATGAATAACTCCATCATCCTTCCTACTATAAACCATGAAAACAGGGACCCCCGGTGCAACCTTGATTATGTTCCCAACGAGGCCCGAAAACAGGAGCACTCCATCGCCATCTCCAATTCCTTCGGGTTCGGCGGGCAGAATGCCTGTCTGTGTATCGGGAAGTTTTCAGGATAGATATTACCTTAATTGAGAGATTTATTATCAGGTCGGCAGGGTGGAGGCGTTTCGTAACCCCATTTAATGCAATGAATATCATATTAACATTACACTATAACAGGCAGTACTGTTTCGGGCACAAATTAATGCGATTAGGTTTAATTACTCTGGGCTTAACCCTGTCAGGCTTAGTACCATGACTGTTACATCGTTGAACGGGATTAAAGGTATCGCTGAATTTGGTGCCCTCACCAGCACTGCCTGCAACCTGTCCTTTGGTGTTGTAATTAATTATGAGACAGTCGGGGTATTGCCAGAATGGGGATTACTCACCACCTCCACCCGCCCTGGAACAGTTTGTAAAACTATTGTTGCGATCAATGAGGATATCTTATGGATCTGACTGATCCTGTGATAACGGGAGCTGGCATGGTGAGTTCCTTAGGCCCGGGCCTCGATGATACTTGGAAGGCGCTGATGGAGGGTGAATCGGGGATTGCACCGCTGGATTTCATTGATGCAAGGGTGGCTCTTGTGAAGGGCCTTGATCCAACAGATTTCGGGGTCAAAGCAAGGGAACTCCGGATCATGGGGCGGCACTCATTGATGCTGATGAAGGCGGCCCTTGATGCATGGGAGGATGCCGGACTTGACGGCAGGGAGGTCCCGAAGGAAAGGATCGGCTTTTTTGCCGGGATGGGGATGGTTGACTATGATGTGGCTGACCTCCTTCCCGCTGTAAAAAAGTCCCTCACTCCTGAGGGCCGCATTGATTACAGACGGTTTTATGAGGGGGCCTTCAGGGAGATATATCCGCTCTGGCCCCTCTCGATGCTTAATAATATCGCCTTCTGCCAGGTGGCGATAAGGCTCGGGATAAGGGGGGAAAACGCCGTTTTTTCTCCCCACGGGGATTCCACTATTCATGCCTTCTACGAGGCCGCCGGGATGATCCGGGAGGGAAAGGCGGAGGTGGTGCTTGCAGGAGGGGTGAGCGAGGAGATAAATCCCTCCTCCCTGGCAAGGGCATATCTGACGGGGATATGTGGTCCTCACGATAAGGGGGTTCCTCCAGGTGAGGGGGCCGGGGTCTTCCTGCTTGAAACCGGGGAAAGTGCAGAAAGGGCCGGAAGGAGGATATACGGGACCATCGGTGGTTTTGGTTTCGGCCTTGCCGGGCCTGATTCCCCTGCAGAGGATGCCTTCCTCGGGGCAATGAAGGACGCGATCAGGTCAGCAGGGCTTGAACCTCCGGATATAGACCTGGTCTTTCTTAACCGGTCCGGGAGAGAAGACTGGTTTGAAGGAGAGCTGGCCGGAGTAACCAGTCTTTTTGGAAAGGAAGTCTCTCTCTGTTCCTCAAAGGATGCCCTTGGTGAGATGCTTGCCGGCGGGCCTGCCGTTGACCTTGCCCTTTCACTGAAGGCCATGGAGGAGGGCCGGGTGCCCGGATTGGAAGTGCCAGGGCAGAGAGAGATAAGATCGGTGCTCATTAATACAATGAGTTATGAGGAGCAGGTGGCATCAATGGTGGTGAGAAGGCTATCATGACTCACCCCTTCCATTCACTTTTCACCCCCGGGGGCCGCTAATCTGTAATTTGCTGCAAGAAAAGATGTTTGCATTTCTCTGAGCCCCCTGTGGTTTGTGGCTTTCAATATTGACAAAGGGGATTAAAATCACTATAATGTAGGGCAAAAGGGCAAAAGCCTTCTGAAGTGAAACAGACGAGGCAGAGGAAGATATCCGAAAGTCCCTCCAGTCAGCAACGCAGTTCCTGTATTATCCTACCTTGTTTGTCTCTTTCTCACAGAACCGGGCTTTTGTATGTCTGGTGATGCTAATTGGGGGACACAGATGTACACGGGAAGAGATGTATTTTCACAAAGAACTGGATGGTTATCCACATCAATCAAAAGATGTGATCCTGAGGATGGTTTGGCTCCGGGGATTCCTGCCGGAGGCGATGCCCTTCAGTTATTCTTTTCCTTTTTGCGTCATTGCGAGGGGCGGAGCGAGTCGGTACAACCAGGCTCCGTAATCTCTCTGTCCAGCCAGTGCGGCCAAACCGGAAGTGAGATTTTTGGTAAAAACTGAAAGTTGTTTCAATATTATATAGTCTCTGTGCCCTCTGTGGTTGTGTTTTTTGCAATCTACAGGATTATATTTTCTAAAGGAGGATTGGAATGAAAAAGGTAACAAAGGCGTGTATGGCGGTGTTTTTTGTTTTACTATCCGTCCTGCCGGTATGGGCGGCTAATTATTATGTCTCCTCAACAGGAAGTGGTACTGCCTGCACACAGGCAAACCCCTGCTCCTTCCAGCAGGCCCTTGACAATGCGGCGGCAAGCACCACTGTGGACGATACTATCATAGTGGCTTCCGGGACCTACAATATCACATCTACCCTCACCTACTCGGTGGCAAACGGGGCGGGTGCCCTCACGATACAGGCGGCTAACCCCCCTGACCGGCCGGTGCTGGACGGGGGGAACACTACACAGATAATGTGGATCGACAACGGCAATGACAGCGCCGCAGACGACATCACGGTAAAGGGCATTGTTTTTCGGAATAGTAATGGAAATGGAAATCGGGCTGCCCTTGATATTAGTGTTGAGTATGCAGACATTCTTGTTCAGGACTGTGTCTTCATGAATAACCTTAACGGCTACGAAGGTGGCGGTGTATATGCATACTCAAACGAAACAGATACTATTACCCTCAGGAACAACATCTTCATCGGTAATACTTCCACTCAATATGGCGGCGGTGCATATACAGAACATAGCATTGGGGGTGATACCTACCTCATAAACAACATCTTTTCCGGAAATTCCTCTGCAACACAAGAGGGCGGTGGCGCCTGTTTGTGGTATTCCAGCCAGGCCACCGTAATCAACAACACCTTCTACAATAACACGGCTTCTTCTGATGACGGAGGCGGCCTGTATGTAGACAGTGGTAATGTGAATATTTATAACAACATCTTCTGGGCAAACAGCGGGAGAAATGGTGATGACCTGTATAGCGATGATACGGTGGGCAACATCTACAACAACGACTTCAGTTGCTCCGACTTTACCGGATCAGGCGCATGTCTTTACTATGCCGGTACATACAACCTTGGAAACAACATAAACTCTGACCCTCTTTTTGTTAATGCAGCGGCAGGGGACCTCCACCTCACCTCCAACTCACCTGCAATCGACAGCGGGGACAATGCCGCCCCCTCGATTCCCACTACTGATTTTGAGGGAGACCCGAGGGTGATTGACGGCAATGGCGATTCAAACGCAGTGGCCGACATGGGGGCTGACGAGTACCGGCCTTATATACCCGCCCCCACTCTTAACACATACGGGATAATTTTCCTGATGCTCCTTTCAGGGCTTGCAGGGCTTGCTGCACTCAGGAAGAGGGGCAGGGTGACGTCGGGTTGAGGAGTATAACCCCATCCCCATCGAAGCGAGTCGGACAGGTCCAGCCCTGCAGCAGGTCACGGCCGTCCCCGCAATGACAGGATGGGGTATGATTACATTCATGTTGTTTGCAGGATTCACTGCCGTGTATTATCTGATGA
>WFTX01000066.1 GCA_015485235.1 Nitrospirota bacterium
GCTTAATAGGGAATCCCGTGAAAATCGGGAGCGGTCCCGCCGCTGTAACCGGGGACGAAAGCCCAGAGGCCACTGGTATAACGGTTCAAGCTGTTTGTGCCGTTACCGGGAAGGCGGGTGAGTAGGTTGATCCGGGAGCCAGAAGACCTGCCTGGTAATCAGCTTAAGGTAATCCCGTGGCAATTAAGCAGCGGGTTTCCTGAGCGCTTCCCGAGGAGGAAGTACAGGGGATGAAGTAAACCAGGGTGCAATCCCCAGAGCCTCAAGGCTCTGGGGATTTTTTGTTTGGAAGAGGTGAAATGACGTCCCGATTGGAACAGACAGTATCCTCCAGGAGAAAGGAAGGACACGATTTTTTCATGAACTCCTCCTGTTCATATTATCCATGTCATCAGGGGGCCACGGACCTGTTCAACTGTCTTTTCTGTTTTTGCCCAATGTACTATATGATCTGTCTTGGCGAGCCTGAGTACATTGATATCGGCGGAAAAACGGTAAAGGACTGCTCCGGGTGCTGTTATCCACACTCTCCGGAGAACTACGAGAATATAATCGAGTACCTCAAGCTTGCGGCTTTCCTGGGAGGGCCATATTGAGCCAGAGGAGACTTCATGGGTAGAGAGGTTGTATTGATAACAGGCGGCGCTCGAAGCGGGAAGAGCACATTCGCACTTTCCCTGGCTGAAAAAAATGGTGGCAGAAAATACTTTCTGGCAACCGCCGAACCTTCTGATGATGAGATGAGGGAACGCATCCGGAGGCATCGTGATGAAAGGGGGGACGCCTGGGAAACAATTGAAGAAACCACTGATATTGCAAAGGTTATCAGGGAGGCGGATGCAGAGGGCTCTGTCATTGTTGTTGACTGTATAACAGTCTGGCTTTCGAATATTGTCTTGAATGCCTGCAGTAGCGCCACTGATGAAGATATATTAATTGAGATGGAAAAGACCGGTATTGAAAGGAGAGTCTCTGAGTTGGTTGAGACTCTCTCGAACCTGAAAAGGTCTTCAGTCTATATTGTTACAAATGAAGTCGGGATGGGGATAGTTCCCGGAAACAGACTGGCCAGACTGTTCAGGGATGTTGCCGGGAAGGTGAATCAGAGACTGGCAGAAGTTGCAGACAGAGTTTTTTTGATGGTAAGCGGGATTCCCGTCAGGATCAAATGATAGAGCGACCTAATACAAGGAGGATAGATATGGATCTTAATGAAACTGTCTCCAGCATCAAACCTCTGGAAAGAGCCTTTCTTGAAAAAGCACAGAAGAGGCTGGACAGTCTCACAAAACCACCCGGCAGCCTCGGCCGGCTCGAGGAAGTGGCAGCAAGGCTGGTTGCCATCTACAGAGACGAGATGCCCGGGATTCCACGTAAGGTGGTTTTCACCTTTGCCGGTGATCATGGTGTTGCAGAGGAAGGGGTCAGTGCCTATCCTTCGGAAGTGACGAGACAGATGGTCTACAACTTTATTAACGGCGGTGCCGGTATCAATGTCCTTGCAAGGCATGCCGCCGCTGATGTTGTGGTTATAGATATTGGAGTGAATTACGAGTTTGAGGACCTCGACGGTCTTGTGAGGAGAAAGGTGGTAAAGGGGACCAGGAACATGATGGTAGAGGCTGCCATGACTAGGGAGGAGGCACTCAGATGTCTTGAGGTGGGGATAGATCTGGCCCATGAGTTTCATGATAAGGGATACAGGATGTTTGCCACAGGGGAGATGGGGATAGCCAATACAACGCCTTCCTCTGCGATTGCCTCTGTGATTACCGGCAAGGCCGTCCGTGATGTTACGGGCAGGGGTACGGGTATCGGTGATGAGACCCTCAACAGAAAGGTTGATGTGATTGAGAAGGCCATATCGCTCAACAAGCCTGACCCTTACGATCCTGTCGATGTCCTTGCGAAAGTCGGGGGCGCTGAGATAGGCGGTATAGCGGGACTCTGCCTTGGTGCGGCCTCCCTTGGCCTTCCTGTAGTTGTTGACGGGTTCATCTCTACTGCGGGAGCACTTATTGCATCCAGGATCTGTCCAGATGTCACGGAGTATCTCTTTGCCGCCCACAACTCCCAGGAGGCCGGCCACAGGGTTATGCTTGAGTACATGGGGCTCCGTCCGATCCTTGACCTTGGCCTCCGTCTCGGTGAAGGTACCGGCGCTGCTGTTGCAATGACCTTGCTGGATGCGGGTTTGAAAATATACCGGGAAATGGCCACCTTTGGAGAGGCCGGTGTGTCAGATGAGGTCCTGAATTAAGATTGACTAAACGTTGCAAAAATGAGGTATGGCATGGGGCAAACCCTCACGGTTCTTCCAACGGAATATGGTGTGATTCCCGGGGATACAAAACAGGGGGAAGAAAGATCCATGAGGGTATCCCCATGCCTCCGGGAAAGAATTTATCCAACTGTAAGGATTATTGCTGATGAAAAGACTCTTGATAGCACTGAAGTTTCTGACTATCTTCCCTCTTCCTTCGGTAGAGGGAGAGATAAACGATGAAGTCCTTGGGCGAAGTTCGGCAATGTTTCCCCTTGCAGGTCTTATTCAGGGCGGAGTACTGACAGTAACAGTCATTCTGTCAGAGAATCTCTACAGTCCGGATATTGTTGCCGCTCTGGTATTGACAGTTCTGATACTCACAAACGGTGGGTTTCATCTTGACGGGCTCTCCGATACCTTTGATGCCCTGGCATCGCGGGGTAACAGGGAAAGGATGCTGACTGTCATGAAGGACAGCTCATCCGGCCCGATAGGAGTGGTCTCACTCATCATGATTCTGCTTCTGAAATATCTTCTGATAAGGGAAATACTCGCCACAGAAGAGTACTGGTTCATCCCGCTGCTGCTGTTTCCTGCTGCCGGCAAATGGACTATGCTGGCAGGGATGTATCATGGCAGGAGTGCCCGCAATGACGGGCTTGGCCGGATATTCATAGAAGGCACAGGGACCTCCGGGTTCCTGACCGGAGTCTTTTATATCTGTCTTTCAGTCTCAGTGCTGGCAGCCTTCTTTGGAGGAGACTCGAGAGGGCGAATGTTTTTCATGTCGGCAACGGGGTTCATTGTGGCATATATCTTCACGATCATGACAATCCCTTTTTTCAGAAAGAGGTTCGGTGGGCTCACAGGGGATACCCTCGGGGCTGTATCGGAGATTGGTGAGGTGCTTTTTCTCATGGTTGCACTTTCTCTGGGGAGATAGGAGACAAAATGGCCAGGACATTGATGATTCAGGGAACAGGCTCAGGCGCAGGCAAGAGCCTTGTCGTGGCAGCACTCTGCAGGATACTCAGCAACAGGGGCTGCCGGGTTGCTCCCTTCAAGTCCCAGAACATGGCATTGAATTCCCATGTTACCGTAGATGGAGGAGAGATAGGAAGGGCCCAGGCCCTTCAGGCAGAAGCGGCAGGAGTTGAGCCTTCGACAGACATGAATCCCATCCTCCTCAAGGCTTCAGGTGACTCGGGGGCGCAGGTCATCCTTCAGGGCAGGGTGTACGCTACAATGAAGGCAAAGGAATATTATGCCTTCAGAGAGAAGGCATGGGAGTGTGTGAGGGAGTCCTTTGAGA
>WFTX01000067.1 GCA_015485235.1 Nitrospirota bacterium
CCTTCATGGTGATAAACCCGATAAGCAAGGTCATGGCAACCGCAGGGGCCGATGCAAAACTGTAAACAAAGACCTCATCTATCAGTTTCGGCTTGCTCTGGCCAAAGATGGGGATGAGATAGTGGGTGACAGACATGGTGATAGGGGCAAGCAGGAAAGTGGCAAGTGTGGTTATAAGTGCGTTCTTCATGCCCACATCTATAAATGAGAACTTCGGCAGGATCGGGACCACGCCATCAGGAAGGTCTGTCCTCAACTCCGCTGCAGAAAACTGTTCTATCTCAGATAAGGCATGAAACAGACTCGTTGCCCGAACATCCACCATCGGGGATGTTATGACTGTCTCGTCGCCTCCGCCTTTACCCTGTCCTCCTGAACTGCCTTTAGACATTGAATGCCACCTCCTTTCTAATATATCTCAGGTATTAGAAAATACCCTATGTATGCAAAAAAGAACGATATGATCATGAACATTGCCACCACCAGAGGAGAAAACCTACGCCTTGCCAACCCATATACCGATCCGATCAGACACATCCAACTTATGACCCTCGGGATAAACCCTGAATACACTATCCTGTCCCAGAACACCTCTGGCTGCTTTGTGAGCATGTAAAGGACATAAGTGCCGAGAAGCATCCCGAGTATGACCAGTCCTACCATGAAATTGCTCATCTTCTGTTTTCTTGTTGTCTCCATATTTTCACCCCAGTGCAGGATATTTGATCTTTATAGGTGCAGGTTTAACAAAGGGTGTTATCCCCTTATAAACCTGCCCTTCTGACCTCAGATAATAATATCTCGGTTTCAACTTCAAGACCTTCTCCATTAGTATTAACCTCTCCTCCCCCTCCTTCATGCTGATTGCCACCCGGCCTCCTCCCATGCTGATGACCTGCTTGTATGTGGTCCTTAACGGAGAGTTTTCCTCGATATATCTTGCAGTCTCGTTGTGGTTTACCCTCATGTATATCCAGGTGTTCATGTTGTCCATGATCGAGTGCATGGCGTTCTCACCTACCGCCTCGGCTATCTGGGACATACTCTGTGTGAACAGGTTGATATACACCCCCGCACCACCTGCCTTTGCAAAGAAATCCTCAATACCCCAATACAGAACATTATGCCCCTCGTCAAGATAGAGACACAGAGGTGGGTCTAGTCTACGGCCAGAGGCAAAGAATCTTCCCGCCATGCTCTGGATCATCGAGACGAGTACCTTCCCTATAATATGGGCCGTCCTACGGGCAAGCATTGAGCCTGTGTTACATATCAGAATAACGCCCTTCCCCTCCTCAAACCGCCTGATGAACTCGTTTGTCTCTGCCTTGCCTATAATCTTTCCCGTAGTGGATGATGTGAGCATGGTAAGGACTGTCCGCAAAGATGAGGATACCTTTGCAAAGAAGTCCTGTGGGGAGTTCAGAACCTGATTGATGTTCAAGATGGATTCCTCTGCAAGTTCCCGGACCTTGTTATCAGAGTGCGTCCTCAAGTAAGAAAGACTCTCTCCAAATGCCTTCAATGAGGCATAGTCAATCCTTTCCTTGATCTGGAGAAAGTTCATATTGGGTTTCTTACCTTTGGAGAGTGCAAGGGCAACGAGCCCTGCAACGACCGCTGTGGTGATTTCTGAGGCCACATTGATGAAATACTCCTCCCTTGCCTTGATCCCGCTTATAACATGGTCAACAACCTCGTCTAAAAGGTAGTAGTAGGCAAGAGGGTCTATCTTGAGGGAATACTCCGCATTGATAGGACTGATGTAAAGTATATCGTCAAGCCTTCCTGCCCTTACCGCTGCACTGATGATGTATGACACAGCCTCTATGTCCCCCTTCGGGTCCACAAAACAGACATTCTTCCCTGTCAGGATGTCCTGCTCAAGCATGTAACTCAATAGACGGGTCTTACCCGTCCTCGTTGTGCCGAAACACCCAAGATGCCCCGGCCTTACATTCTCAGGCAGGTAGTAATCCCTGACCTTCCATTCCTTGTCTTCAAGGTTGACCGCCAACCCGAGATGAAGACCTCTTGAGGGCCTGATAAACCCCTTACGGTTCAGTTTTCTTAAATATTCAAGTGTGTGCAAACCGTTACTTCCCACCTAATGAACCTCCTTTCTGGTTTCTCTTACGAACTCTGTCCTTAACCCTCCTTGCCAGTTTCACCAGCAAGGGGCGCATCTTACGGTCTATCTTCATGTAGTTCATGCAGATCCCCGCCAACTGGTTAGGGGTCATGTCATACTTTCTTACAATCCTTCTCTCCATCCAGTCCTCTATCTCCATCCACCTGCTACGAGGCATGGTGAGGTGCATGGAGTGTTCTGCCAACTCCATACGCCTCTGCTGTGACAGATGGCTGAATAACTCGTCTAAAAACCTGTACTGATCCCCCCTGCTAAAGAGGGATACCTCTATGGCTATCTCCTTGAACCGATCCATTTTCTTATTTTGTATTACCTCTTACCCCCCAGGAACATATAACTATGTTATATGTTATGTCTGGAAAAACTGCGGAATTTCTCTACAGGACGCAAAACCCCCTGCCGTCTCAGTTACCGGCTTCGGGGGTGAAATGGCTTATGATTGGATTTCGGGAGAACCCTACTGAAATATCGGCCTCTGCCATTTATGTATTACTTCCTAGCCTATATCTGCCTAAAAATTATGCAGAATGGAAAAACAATTGACTGCTTTTGAGGGAAGAGGATATTATCAAAAGTAATTTGACAGGATATTAACAAAAGGGGTAATACTCAAATAAGGACAAAGAAAGGAGAGTGAGCAACATGAGTGCAACCGTAGTTCCATTCAGCCCGTTTCCGGAAGACCCCTATGACCTGCTTGCAGTGAGAAGAGGAATATACCCCGTCTATGCCATCCCCTTCAGAATTGAGGATTTCCCATACACCGAAAGGAAGATTACCGAGGAATTCATCGAAGAAGAAGATGTCTGGCCTGGGAAAGAGGCCGAGGCAGACATTCTCATGGAGTATTTTCTCTAAAAAACCTCAAATAAGACAAAAGGCGACACTCCGTTAATAGAGTGCCGTCTTTTTGTTTTTCTTATGCCCTTATGTGCCGTGTTATGCCACACCTTATAACCCTCCCGTGAGACATAATCAGCCTTAACCAATCTTAACAAGGCACAACGAGAAACTTTCAACAAACTGCCGTTTTGTCAAAAAAAGACACAACGGAGTGTGATTCGGCAGTTTGTCTCACTTCATATCTTTTCAAGACCTTACCAGACACAACACGGCACAACAGGAAGTAATACATAGAAAACAAGAAAGGAGGTCTATCATGAGCAAGAAGGTGCTATACAGGATTAGCCTTGATCCTGTAAAAGACGCAGATGTAATTGAGGCACTTGAGAAGTGCCCCCGCCCTCTCAGGGGTGAGTATGTGGCAGAAGCGATCAGGTTGATGAGAAAGCAGGTACTCAACCCACAGGATGCACCGGCAGGCGATGAAAACAAACCAAAGGAAACAGAACAGCCTAATCTTGACTTTGGATCATTCTTTAAATAGAAAGGGGTGATGAGATTATGATGGTTGTAGGTATTGACATTGGATATGGGTACACAAAAGTATGTGTTACGGATGGTAACAGTTATCAGGAAACCGTCTTCCCTTCTCTGGTGAGTGAGTATATCCCAACTGAGGGATTCCAGTCCAAACCTCTCAACATGGTATTCGTAAACGGTAAGCCCTTCGTGGTGGGTGAAGATGTGAAGGATACCCTTATTGGCCCTTACAGGGTGGATAAGACCTTCCTTGACAAACCAGAGTATTATGCCATCATCGGGTATATCCTTCAGAAGATCAAGAGCAGAGTGAATGTGATGGTTCTCGGTCTTCCCCCTTCATTCTACACCAAAGAAACGGTAAACGCCATGAAAATCAAACTCCAGTCCCAGCAGATGAAACGGGCAGACGGCACTACCATACTCGTCCCGGAAGTTATCGAGTATGTCCCACAGGGTGCCGGGATCTTCTTTAGCCACCTGTCAAACAGTAATAACGGAGTCATCAAGGGGGAAACGGCCATCATCGACATTGGCTACTATACCGTTGATGCTACCCTTTATAGTAACGGTAAGTATATAAGTGAGGCAGCCAGATCTTACCCCTTCGGCGTTAATGTCCTGATTGACAAGGTAAAGAACGAGTATAGCAGGGTGTATAAGTCATTTATAGCAGACAGCATCGCAGAGCAGATCATCAGGACCGGTGAGTTTACACACATGGGAACAAAACACACACTCGACATCTCCAATCTGGTAAAGGATTTTCTCAACACCTATCTCATGGGAGCAATCGGTGAGTTTGCAAACAGTATCAAAGGTCTCGGTATGAAGATTGACCATCTGCTACTCGGTGGTGGCGGTGTTTTCTGTCTCGGCTCTGTCTCAGGTGCGGAAATCGTGAAAGACCCCCAAATGGCCAATGCAAGAGGGTTCTGCGAGTTCGGCAAAAAGACGCTCACCGAAAAGCTCGCAGGAAGTAATACATAAACAGATAATTGGTTTATCAGTAGGAAACGAAAGACACCACTCATGATTTGTGTGAGATGGTGTCTTTTTTTATTTCTCCCCCATCCTGCGGGGGTTTATCGGCCGATGCCCGTCCTTGACGGGTTACCCCCACCCTGCAGGATGGTGGGGAGAAGTATGTAGAGAGGTGTAACAATGGAAGATTTTAAATCTTTCGGATGGAAGATCAGAAAAGGTTATGTAATGCTCTTTGCCCATGAGGGACAGAGAGCGACAGAGGCAGTTATCGAGACAGCCCAGGAGATTGGAGTTGCTTATGACTGTTCTCTATATGATGTAGGGCCTTTCACCTGTGCGGTATTTTACCTTGATGCTCAGGGACAGGAACGAAAGTTACAAATTGATGAGATTATTAAGAGATTCCATGAAAAGATCGAATAAGGGGGACATGTTCCCCCTTTTTTTATGTCTGTCTCATTTGACCATGCGGAATGTGGCCTTGACCCTTAGATGGCAATGTCAAAACCTCCCTTTTTCTCTCTTAATCTTCTCAAGCATCAATTCAGCCTTCTGCATTTTCTTGTAGAACTCCTCTGTCTCTTTCTCAGCCTTCTCAAGTGGCATTCCCTGTTTGAGATAGTATTCAAGTATCGCCATCTTCTCCTCTTCAGGAGTCATATCCTCCGTGACGATTACACCAGAAGGCTTCTCTCCCGTTATCTCCTCGTACACTTTGTCAAATTCCTGTAAGAACTCCCAAGCCTTGGGATTTATTGCCATCATTCTCTGTTTGATGTTTTCTTTATTTGCCATAACTAACATCCCTCACAGTTCTGTTTCTTTAAAGTGGACCCCAATGTCAAGACAAAAATTGAGGTTGTTTAAGGTGGATTGCTCCAGCCTGTTCTTTAA
>WFTX01000068.1 GCA_015485235.1 Nitrospirota bacterium
CGCCAGGAGCGCCCGCTGGCAGGATGCCCGCGCCGCTGTGCATCCTCTGAAGATAGAAGGAACCCATCAGCGGAGCCATCCTGCCAGCGATCTCGCTCATGGGTGCAAGCAGGGGCAGTCCGCCGTGCTTCTCGAGGGTCTCGTAAGCAAAGGCACTGACCCTCTTGTCCAAAAGCACCTCGGTAAGCTCTCTGTTCGGCGCCAGGTGCAGAAACGTGAATATCGCCTGTCCGTCCCTGATCAGGTCATACTCCTGGGGAAGGGGTTCCTTTACCTTCACGACGAGGTCCGCCTTCCTGAAGAGGCTCTCCCTGTCCACGACGTCGGCATCGGCATCCAGATACTCCTCGTCGGTGAAGCCACTGCCGTCTCCTGCGCCGGCCTCGACGAGCACGGTATGCCCGTCCCTCTTGAGCTCCCCGACACCGGAAGGCGTCACGGCCACCCTGTACTCCTCTTTCTTTATCTCTCTCGGAACACCTATTACCATGACACACCTCCTGACGATTGATGCGGAGCGCACAGCCGCACTGCTTCATAGTTAAATACTATCACCTATCGCCCTGCATTTCAACGGCCCGACACCGCGGGGTATATCCCCGCAGAGGGCACCCGTGACCGGGGTGCTGTATCCCCCGCTGGAGTACCCCCAATATTGACAAGAGGTGCCTTCCTGGTAGATAATAAATGTCAGCCGAAGTGGTGGAACCGGTAGACACGTGCGCTTGAGGGGCGTATGGGGAGACCCGTGGGGGTTCGAATCCCCCCTTCGGCACCACCCTCTCTGATGACCATCCGTAAGCAGACAGAAGAAATAGAAGCCAGGACCCTCCATCCCAGGGCAACACTCAGTTCCCGGAGCAGAGGGAGACCTCGGAGGGAAAAGGAAGGAATAATCAGGACCTGTTTCCAGCGGGACAGGGACAGGATTATTCATTCAAAGGCCTTCAGAAGGCTAAAACACAAGACCCAGGTCTTTCTCGCCCCAAGGGGGGACCACTACAGGACCCGGCTCACCCATGTCCTCGAGGTCTCCCAGATCGCCCGTACCATCGCAAGGGCACTCCGCCTCAATGAGGATCTCACCGAGGCCATCGCCCTCGGACATGACCTCGGACATACCCCCTTTGGACATGCAGGCGAATCAGTCCTTGGTGAGATACATCCTGAGGGGTTCGACCATTTCAAACAGAGCCTCCGGGTTGTAGACTTTCTTGAAAAAGGCGGAAAGGGACTGAACCTGACTCATGAGGTAAGAAACGGAATTCTTACTCATTCCAAGGGTAAGGGAACGATCATTCCCGAAGACAGGGATGCCCTTGCAAGCACACTCGAGGGCCAGGTGGTCAGGGTCTCGGACATTATCGCCTATCTGAATCACGACCTCGATGATGCCCTGCGGGCTGGGGTTGTGAGGAGACATGAAATCCCCCGCATAGTTACAGAGACCCTGGGAAACACCTACTCGAAGAGAATAGATACCATGGTAAAGAATGTGATCTTTGAGACATTAGATAATGACTACAAACAGATCTCCCTCTCTGATACAGTAAGGTCGGCAATGGATGCTCTCAGGGACTTTCTCTATGAACGGGTTTATAATAGCGAAGCAACAAGAAAGGAGTTCAGGAAGGCAAGAAAGATCCTTTCTGACCTATACAACCACTTTCTCCAGCACCCAGAAGAGGTATTCAGGGACCTCAGGATCAGAGGGGAATCAGACCTGGAGCGTCTGGTCTGTGACTTCATAGCCGGAATGACCGACAGGTATGCCCTGATGACCTATGAAAAGCTCTTTCTCCCCCAGGAGTGGCAACCTCTCTGAAATGGCCTTGCTTTCTCCATTTGAGGACTCCTTTCCCCTTTCAGGATTTTTCAATTCTTCCATGCCATGCCCGAATGGCATGGCAATCCTTTCATACAACCTGCGTTCCTCTCCAGGAGTTCCCCCAATTTTTATCATACCCGGGCAGAGCACTTAATCAGTTCCTTATCACAAAACCTGCCTGATCATGATATTGATCCCCTGTGTCTGCTCTGGCGCTTAATGTATGTACTTTATCCTCTGTCAGGATTTCTGTGTGCAAAAACAGACTCCCTTATGGCGCCGATCCACAACAAACTCCCTCTACTCATCACCATCAGCGCTTTGATAAGGACTGATTAAGAGGCCTGCCAGGGACATTTTCTCTTCCTTCTCCTGGAGAAACTTCTGTTCACCTTAAAAAATTACAGCACTACTTATACATCCTTACTTCTGCTTATTTCTCAATTTGTTGCTTCACTCTGCCTCTTATTCCTGGGGAAACTCCTGTTTTAACCTTTAAATCCGAGCTCTTGCCTGCCGTATCGTGGCCGCAGGGTTCTTCATTTGAGGATTCAGCATCTCACAATTGACTTCAGACAGCAGAGAAAGGCAGTGATCGGTGTATGAAGGAACAGATTCTCCAAAAGACGGACAGAATCAGGGAATATATGAGGATAATAGACTCCATTGGAGATGAGTGCCTTGAGAAGTTTATACAGATTCTATTTCCTGTCTCAGATAGAAGGGAGTCTGAAGAAAAAGTAAGCCGGGGGAGTAGTTAATTTATGGTGAATACCCCGTCGCTCTTGTCTGCCCCCCGTCTGTTCCTGTTCCCGTCCCAGAGGTTTATCTTCAGGCGGTAGTCTCCGGGCGTAAATCCCGCAGGGATTGTCCAGATGTAACTGCCGGGATTGCTATCTTTTATCACGGTTATCAGGTTCCACCCTGTACCGCCCACCTGATGATACTTTAGCACCACCTTGGTGATGGGTGTCTTCGTTTCATTCGTATCCCAGTATATGGTCACAGGATCTCCCGGGTTGTAACTCTCCCCTCCGTCTGGAGACCGGAGCCTTACCACCTCTATCCTGAACCAGGCATCCGATGTATCCGTCCCGACCTGGGAGTTGTTTCCGTCATAGGCCGTCACCCTCACAAGGGCCTTCCGCTTGTTCCCTGCCACCACCGGCACAGCCCAGTCATAACTGCTCCCCGTCAGTCCGCCTGCCAGGGGTCTCCACGTATTCCCACCGTTCACGGAATACTCAAGGTCAAAGCTGACCGCACCCTGGGGCACTGACCACTGGATGGTATGGCTGCCTCCGGAGGGAATTATTTCACCCCCGTTGGGGCTCAGGAGTGTAAGGCCCCCGGGATCGTATATGAGGAGATTCAACGGAAGAGTGATGGACGGAAACCCGTCAGGAAGGATTTCTATGCTCCCGTTGTAGTTGCCTGAAGAAAGCGAACCGGCATCAAAGGATATATTCAGACTGCCCGTTCCCGTATCATTCTGAATGGGTGACCAGATGAAGGCCCCCGTTACTGTCCCTATTGTGTATGAAAGATCATTCCCGCAGTTATCCCGGATGCTGACGAGTTCATCGGGAGGGTTATTTCCCGCCATCGCATATGTATTCACCCATCCGGGAACCGCCTCGGCGTACTCCGGCGTGCATGAAACGCAGACGTCAGCAGGTGTGAGAGGGGCGGAAGAGGTTGCCCCGAAGTCGGCAGTCCAGTAAGTCCCGTAGGTGGAACCTGGATCATAGGCATACCCCACCCCGATATGCTGAACAGAGGGATGAAGTATGTTTGCCCTGTGGCCGGGGCTCTGCATCCATGCCTGGACCACGGCACTTGCCGTCTGATATCCCGCAGCGATGTTTTCTGCGTAGGTGGTCCAGATGTAGCCGGCCCGGGTTATCCTATCCCCTGCCGATGAACCGTCCGAGCCGGTATGGCTGAAGAAATCGTTGGTTGCCATGTCCTCACTGTGAAGCCGGGCGGCCTCTGTGAGTCTTACATCAACCACAAGTGGTGGGAGCCCCTCGTTTGCACGCTCCACATTAATCAGTGCAGCCACCTCTTCCTCTACTGCCTCAGGACAGAGATAGGCGCGGGCAACCGTTGGAAGAAAGGTCATGATTGTAATGACTGCTAACAGGAGGGCAAATCTCCTCACAGAGGCGTTCACTCTCTCCATTTTTCCGTTAAACCTCCCGGATTTTCTGTTACCTATAACAGGGCAAGCAATTTCCATGCCATAAAAATCATCTTCTGAAGAAGCTAACATGCTGAAAATACAAGAGATTTAAACCAGGCACGGGAGGGCCTGAGACATAATTTGTCACCTCCATTACACAGAGAGATGCCTATCTTTAAATGGGGGTGGTTCAGGAAGAGAATAATGCTGATATTAACATCAAAACAGGAAGGTCACCACTCACTGGCCAAGGTTCTTTCAACATCATCCCAGTGGGCAGAGAGGTTTTCCACCACATCCAGGCCTATGTCGAGGTGTTTTTCCATGAATTCGGAGAATATCCTTTTCTGTAACCCCTGGTCCTTAATCCCTCCGTGCCTCAGGGGCATGTCAGAGACGAGCATAACCGAGCCGATGGGAACCTCGTACCGGTAGGCCACGGTAAAGAGGGTGGCAAGTTCCATCTCTATAGCCAGGATCCGCTTATGCCTCAGATACCGGACGAACTCATCGTCGTATTCCCAGAGCCGCCGGTCCGTGGTGTAGACAATCCCGCATTTCGGGCTGAAGCCCTTTTTCTTTACCGCCCCGATGCAGTAGAGGTTGATGGATGAGGCAGGAATTGCGGGGAACTCAGAGGGGAGGTAGTGCCTGCTCGTCCCCTCACCCCTGATGGCTGCAGTGGGAACCACGAAGTCCCCTACATTCAGGATGTCATCTATCCCCCCGCACATACCGAGCATCACCACGGACTTAAGGTTGTCCAGATAGGCAAGGCAGTTTATCAGGAGCGCCGCCTGTGGTGAGCCTATCCCGAAATCAATCATGGTGCAGTTCAGGTCTGAGGCATTACAGATGCTGAAGTTCGCCTCATGAAACTCCCCCTTAACCCTCTCCCGGAAGGCTTCTATATACTGCCTGAAGTTGGTTATCAGGATATGGTCACGGATCTCTTCAAGGGGAGAACCGGTGTAGCGTTCCAGTGTCTGTCTGATGTATTCATGTTCCTTCATTGACATTGCCTTCCTCCTGAACTCTCCTGCTACTTGCCTTATCGGAAAAAGCCTGTCAGATCTTTATGTTTTTTTATTTTTCCAGGTTTATTATACCCAAACTGAGCGATTCTTTCAGATACCGTACCGCATCCGCGCTTTTACGCTTGTACGCTTTCTCTCCTTTGTCGCATCCCCGCATTGACGATTATACGCTTGTACGCTTCCACGCATATACGATGTCTTCTCAGCTCAGCCTGTTTTCCTCCCCTGCCGGCCCTGATGTTTATGCAACGTTAAGGTAAAGTCTCTATTCAGGCTTTATCTCCCCCCTTACTCTCCTGATAGGGTAAAATATCTCAATGAGTCAGGGGGTATTCCAGAAAGACAGGGAAATCGAATTTCCCCATTTCCTCCTTCTGAAGGCATCGGCAGGTTCCGGGAAGACCTATGCCCTCTCAAGGAGGTTTGTCCAGTTTCTCCTCTCCGGAAGGATACCCGATAACGACCTCCGCCAAGTCCTGGCAATCACCTTCTCGAACAACGCTGCAAAGGAGATGAAGGAGAGGATACTCCGGTGGCTGAAGGAGACAGTCCTGGAGGAGGATACAGCAGAGGAACTCCTCGGGATCACCACCCCTCCCGGCGAGCCATCACTGGAGGGGTTGAAGAAAAGGGCCGAAGAACTCATAACCCGGATCCTCCGGAATTACACTGACCTCCAGGTAAAGACTATAGACAGTTTTCTCGCCGGCATATTCAGGGCCTCTGCCTATGACCTCGGCCTCCCCCCGGACTTCGAGATAACACTCCAGCCCATGCCCATGATCCGGCAGGCCTTCAACCTCTTTATTATGCCCATCCGTCCGGGAAGTCCCGAGGCCGGACTGTTCGAAGGGGTGCTTGAGAGAATTCTCGAGGCGAGAGGCGGCAGGACCGCCTATATCTGGGACCCCGGAGAGTTCATTCTTGAAGAGATCACCCGTCTCCATACGAAACTGAACGCCCTCGGGCTCCCCCTCGCGCCTCCTCCCGAGGCATCGGGAATGAGAGCTCTTGAGGAGAGGGCAAGGGAGATCTTCCTTGCCATTGAAAAGATCCTGAATGACTCAGGTCTTGAGATGAACAGCCGGTCCACATTCCTGAAGCGTCTTCCCCTGATCAAGAGGGACGATTACTCATGCCTGATCGGACTTTCCACAAAGACCCCGCCTGTGAAAAAGATCAAACCCGGAGACAGCAGATCCGGAGACCATGGCCGGATCCTCTCCCTCTGGGAGGAACTGGGAGATATTGTTTCGGAATATACCTTCCATCATGCCTCCACCTTTCTGTCTCCCTATCTTGAGGTCTTCAGGAGGTTTGAGGCCCGGCTCCAGGAGTTCAAGCGTGAACTTGGGACTGTCTTCATAGAGGACATCGCCAGCAGGATAATAACCCTCCTCGATGAGTTCCAGATACCTGACATATACTTCAGGCTTGGCGAGAGGATACACCACTATCTGATAGACGAGTTCCAGGATACCTCTCCGGTACAGTGGCGAACGATCTATCCCCTCATAGAAAACTCCCTTTCCGAGAGGGGAAGCCTCTTTGTTGTTGGTGATACAAAGCAGGCGATATACAGGTTCAGGGAGGCAGACTACCAGATAATGAAATCCCTTGAAAAAGGACTGGAGGGCTTCCCTTCCGCTCCCTTCAGCGTGAGGGAACTCCACGAGAACTACCGGAGTGCCGGGGTGATCGTGGATTATGCAAAGAGGATATTCAGGGAGGCCGTGCCTGCTGCAGGCTATGGAGAGGCTGCGGTGCTGAGCGGTCTTACGGATTTCGAACAATCTGCTTCTTCAGACAAGAAGGAAGAGGGCTATCTCCGGGTCTCCATTCTTGAGAAGGACGACTCCGGCACACCTGAAAAGGCCAGGCTCCTTGAGAATGTCCGGTCCCTCAGGAACCGGGGCTTCCGCTACCGGGATATCGCAATCCTGACACTCAGGAATTTCACTGTTGAGACGGTATCGTCATGGCTGAACGAGAAGGATATCCCCTTCATCTCTCACAGTTCCCTTGACATCAGAAAGCGGAAGACAACAGGTGAGCTCCTTGCCCTTCTCCGTTTTCTGGACTCCCCCATTGACGACCTCTCTTTCGGGGAGTTCCTCCTGAGCAGGACCTTTCAGAAGGCCACGGCCGGGAATCCGGCCCCGGAAGTGCTGAGGGATTTTATCCTCTCAGTAAAGGAAGACCCTCCCCTTTACCGAAGGTTCAGGGATCATTATCCCGGGCTCTGGGACCGCTTCTTCTCCAGGCTGTACCGGCTGACAGGATACCTACCACTCTATGACCTTCTTACTGACCTCTATGCAGTCTTCGGGGTCTTTGAGACCATGAAGGATGAAGAGGCCGTCCTCGCAAGGCTTCTGGAGGTGGTAAAGGAATTTGAGGCAGCCGGTGGCGGCGGGCTGAGGGACTTTATCGTTTTCTTCAGTGAGTCTGAAGACGAGACGCTCTGGTCAGTGGAGGCCCCTTCAGGGACGGATGCCGTTAATGTAATGACGATTCACAAGGCAAAGGGGCTCGGCTTTCCTGTGGTCATACTCCTCCTTTATGAAGAGAAGCTCAACAGGGGCTTCGGTTACATCGTGGATACAAGGGAGGATGGAGTCCATCTCCTCAGGATAAAGGGGACTATGAAAGACGTCCACCCTGAACTTCAGGAACTCTACGATACAGAGGTGAACAGGAATATCGTTGACAGCCTCAATACCCTCTATGTAGGACTCACCAGGGCAAAGACGGAGATGCACATAATCGGGGTGCGGGAGAATAAGGAGAAAGAGAAATATCCCTTTGACATAATCAGGGAAGAGACCGCTGGAAGCCCTGCCAGTCCTACCATGCTTGAAGACGAAACCGGGCCGGAACCCTTCCCGCTCCTGCCGGGAAAGAGGGGAATCGAGATTGCACCTTCGCCGGAGCGATCCCTCTCAATGGAGGAGAAGAAACGGGGGGAGTTCTTTCATCAGATCCTTTCAGAGATAGAGTATGCAGGTGACCTTCCTGAAAGGACGATAGAGGAGGCTGCCCGGAGGGTACCCGGGCTTCCTGATGAGACAAGAGATGAGGCTCTCCGTATCCTCGGCCGTTTCCTCTCTTATTCGTCTGTCCGGTCCTGGTTCGAGCCACTTGAGGGGAGGGTGATTCTCAGGGAGCAGGAATTCACCGACCGCTACGGTAACATCCACCGGCCTGACCGGGTAGTGATTGATCCCGGAGGGGTCACGGTGATTGACTTCAAGACCGGTGATATTGGCGGCGAAAGGGAAGAAGGATACAGGAGACAGGTTGAGACCTACATGGCGATACTCCGGGATGTTTACAAAAGGCCGGTAACGGGGATAATAGCAGGTCTTGAAGGCCCGGAAATCAGGGTGGTGGGACAACGGTAATGAAACACCCATGCCGGCAGGTCGGCAGAATGGATGATGAAAATAAGATGTCCAGGGTGATGCAGCAGGGGTTTCGGTCACTGACGGAGGTTTTTGACCCGTTCTATTGCTTGCTCTGCTCAATCTCTGAAACTCGGCCTCCGGCCTCAGACAGTCAGAGATTCTCCCCTCCGGGGAACACAGAACTTCGCAAAGACGGGTACCCCAAAAACCTCCGGATCCCCCCTCAACCACCGCTGCTTCACGGAACAGTAAAGGATATTTTCAGGTGAAAGTAAGGATTCCCGAAGGAACGTCTCTGATAGAGGCCGTTGGCAAGAGGCTCCTCCGAAGTGACTTGCCCCTTGAAGGGCATGTCATCGTATTCCCGGGAAGAAGGCCCGCCCACTTTCTGAGGCGGTTCCTTGCAGAAAGAAAGAACTCCGCCTTCCGCCCGCCCTCGATCTTTTCAATGGATGACTTCATCGACTGGCTCTATGAGCGTGCACTGGAGATCAGGGATACCAGACTCACCCCTCCTGATGCGATAGCAATCCTTCATGAGCTCTACCGGGAGATGAGGGACAGGGGGAGAGACCCCTTTGAGAGGCTCGACAATTTCCTCTCCCTCGGTTACAAACTCTTCAGTGACTTTGAAGAACTTATGATAGAGAAGGTAAGCCCGGAGAGACTGAAGGAGGCAGGGAACCTCTTTCCTGATTGCTCGGCAAAGATACCTGAATTTTTCGGGATGCTCCATGAATACTACCGGACCTTCTACGAAACCCTCAGACAGGAAGGGCTCTCAACCCGCGCAACCCGTTACAGGAGGGTTTCAGAGGAACTCCCATCCCTGGAGCCCGGCCTGAAGCAGCATCTCCTCTTTGCAGGATTCTATGCCCTTACGGCCTCGGAGAGAGATATCTTCAGCCATTTCAAAGAGGATGCAATCTTCATCTTCCAGTCAGGCCCCGGCCTTGATGAAAGGCTGAAGGAACTGGGAATGGATGCAGTGCTCTCTGAAGCTCCTCCGGCAACTCCGGTACCCCTTACGGAGAAGGTGAAGCTTTACCAGGCCCCGGACCTGCACGGAGAGATCTTCGGACTTAACACCCTTCTTTCAGAGAGCCCTCCCGAGAGAGATGATCCAACGGATACCGCCATAGTGCTTCCATCTTCAGAGAGCCTTTTCCCCCTCTACAACCAGGCCCTTCAGGGGCTTGAGGGCCCTTTCAATATCTCCATGGGCTATCCCATAGTCAGGACCCCCCTTTACGGGTTTTTCTCCTGTCTGATGGAGACGGTTCTCTCTGCTCCTGATTCAGGCCGTAGAGAGGAGCGCTTATACATACCCTCTTACCTGAAGTTCATCCTTCACCCCTATACAAAAAACATCGTCATGGACGAAGACAACACCGCCTTGGCTTCCCGTGAAGATCTTGCTGGCATCTCAAGGATGATCTTCCACGGGATTGAATCCCTCCTCTCGCATGAAAGGACCAACCCCTTCATAAGTCTCAAAGAGATTGAAGAGAAAGATTCGTTCCTCCAGGAGACTGCGAGACTGATAAACCGCTCCGGCCAGACAGAGAAGGAGCTCTCAGCAGAGGAGATATCCCGTTTTATCAAGGAGATCCATTCAGCCACCATAAGGAGATTCTCAGCATTTGAAAACATCGGCGATCTTGCCCAGGCTGCCATGGAGATCATATATTTCATCTACGGAAGGTCCACCGCCCCGGCCCACCCCTACTTCTACCCCTTTGCAGAGACCTTTCTGAAGGCCCTTGATGATATGAAGTCATCCAGGCTTGGCACTTTTGACTTTGAAAGGACCTCCAGCTACTTTACATTCTTCAGACGGTATCTCACTCTCTACAGGACACCCTTTGAGGGCACCCCCCTCTCAGGGCTCCAGGTGATGGGGCTGCTGGAGACAAGAAACCTCCGGTTCAGACGGTTGATCATCCTGGATATGAACGAGGATCTGGTCCCCGGGACAACGAGGGAAGAGGCGATAATACCCTTCACGGCAAGGAAGTTCCTCGGTCTTCCCACATATCAGGACAGGGAGGCACTGATCGGGTATTACCTTGAGACCCTGATGAGGGGAGCCGGGGAGGTTCACCTCTTCTTCCAGGAATCCTCCAGAAAGGAGAGGTCCCGGTATATTGAACGGATACTATGGGAGCTTCAGAAAAGGGACGGCACCGTCGAGTACAGGAACTATATCATCCCACTCCAGTACAGTCTTAACCTCATAAACAGACCGCCGGATGAGATCCCGAAGACAGGGGAAATAGTGGAGACCCTGAAACTCCTTACATTCAGCCCCACAACCCTTGACCGGTATCTCAAATGCCCTCTACGCTTCTTTTACAGTGATATCCTCCATCTCAGGGAAAAAACCGCACCTTCTTCGGAGATTGAAAGGAAGGACCTTGGGAGTCTTGTTCACAGGATTATAGGAAGGGCTATCAGAAAGGTTCCCGGAGGGCTGTTTCAGCCCGGGAAGCCTGGAGAGGAGATAATCGAGGGGGTGATAAGGGACGAATTCAGGAAGGTCTATGGATATCCCCCTGAAGGACGGGCCTATCTCCTTTACAGGCAGTTGAAGGGAAAGGTCTTGCAGTTCTTCGAGGAGTATCTCCCCGGCTTTGTCTCCGGGAGACGGGTTGTCCTGAAGGGGGTGGAAGAAGAATTGAAGGGCACCTTTGAAGGATTCAGTGTTTATGGCAGGATCGACCTTCACCTTGAAAAGGACGGAAGACCGGTGATCATCGACCTGAAGACTTCGTCCACTGACAATCACCTGAGGATCAGGCTCCGTGACCTCTCCATATCAGAGCCGGAGACCTGGGCCGAATGTATAGGGTCCCTCCAGATCCCTCTCTACATGTTCCTTTATTCCATGAAATACGGGATGCAGGAGGAGATGGATGCCTTCTATCTCCTCCTGGGAAGGAGGAGCCTTACCTCAGATGAGGAGGTCCGCCCCTTCAGGGATGCTGACCCCGGCTCCGGGCTTGAGACAATCAGGGCCCTCCTGAAGAGCCTTTTTGAGGAGATAACAGACCCTTCAACACCCTTCCGCCCCCCGCAGAACCTGAAGAATGCCTGCCCGGACTGTACCTACCAG
>WFTX01000069.1 GCA_015485235.1 Nitrospirota bacterium
AGATGTATATAAGAGACAGATGCATGACAACGAGCATCTTTCTACCTCCTCTTTATTATCTTTCCTCGAATTCTATCAGCCTCAAGGGTGTTTTTAGCAGCAGCAACTGGCTGCGCCTTTGAAAAAAAGATGTACATCAATTATGTTTCTTTTCGCCCTCACTTTACAAGGACAGATTAAAGTTTTCTCCGTTATTGGCCGATTATAGGGAAACAGCGCAATCAAAAACCTCAGGAATAAAACAGAAAAGACAGGGAGGTATTATATGGAGGCAGTCATCTTAGCAATCCTCGTCTTATCCGTGTTTTTGAACATGTTTTTTATCATCCGCCACCTCCAGGAACGGGAAAGTATCAGGAACATGGAGACCTCACTCTCTACAGACCGCCCTTCCGTTTGCAACCCTCTCAAGGACCGATCTCCGGCTGAAGGGAGCAGGCTGAGAGCACTCATGGGCGGGAAAGTCATGACCGGCATGTTTATCAAGGTAGCATCCATACTGAACGGGTATTTCACAAGGGTCGGAAATGTTTACAGGGAGGTATTCTCACTGGGGTTCAACCTGAAGGAGATGTCGGACAGACTCGAAGACTCGGCATCGGAACTTGAGGAGATGACCGGGAGGATCACCCAGAGGACAGAAGAGATTTCTGCAGCCCTCAACGAGATGGCAAGCACCATCCAGCACATGGCTGAAAACTCCCAGAATGCCTCCGACACAACTGACAACCTCAGGCAGAAGGCAAGATCGGTGGAACAGGAGATATCAGAAAACATGGAAAACATCGAGGATCTGATGGGCAAGATCAACTCCTGGGCTGAAAACAACCGGGCCCTCTCTTCTGCCACCGACCAGATAGACAGGATACTCTCCGTCATCAGGGACATAGCGGATCAGACAAACCTGCTTGCCTTGAACGCTGCCATTGAGGCTGCAAGGGCTGGTGAACAGGGAAGGGGATTCGCTGTTGTAGCAGAAGAGGTGAGAAAACTTGCGGAAAAGACCTCCCTTGCAACTGAGGAGATCTTTCAGGTAATCAAGGACGTGGAGGGCAAGACATCTGAGTCCCTTACCACCATGGAGAACACCCTCCATACAATTGACCAGACCAGATCTGGAGCAGAGCGGGGACTGGAAGCAGTAAAGCTTATAACAGAAGAAATATCGGGGGTCTCTGAGATGATCGCCCATATCGCCTCGGCGATAGAGGAGCAGTCAGCAACCACAACGGAGATCCATTCCAACATGGAGGCGATTCACGAGGAGACAACCCTTCTGAAGAGGCTCTCCTCCGGGGTTTCATCCAGCGGGAAGCACCTCAGCGAGTTATCTCTTAACCTTTACAGCCAGCTTGCAGAGATAAAGAAGGATGAAACGGATGAACGAATGGAGGCCCTCCTCCTTGAGATGGCGAAAGGTCTGAAGGAAAAGATCCAGTCGGATCTCGCCTCGGGATTGATAACAGAAGCAGTCCTCTTCGATACATCTTACACTAAAAGGGATGAAAAGAGATTTGCAAGCAGGGCGGATAACTACTTTGAAGTCCAGATACTGCCTCTCCTCAGGAGATGGAAGGGACTCGATGAGAGGTTAATCTATGTGGTGGTCATGGACAGAAACGGTTACATGCCCATACACCTTGATCCCAAACGGGCAGGAGTAATCATGAACGATCCCATATCCCTGAATGGAGCCCGCTCGGAGAGGGTGATCGGCCAGGCCTTCAGGAGGCCCAAAGAGGCCGGTGGGGAACTGGTGAATGATATCTCAGCCCCTCTCTTCATCAGCGGAAAACACTGGGGCTGCATCAGGATCGGATATAAACCGGAGGCATCTGCTTCATCTCATACCACCACCCTCGTTCCGGCCGCAGCAGTTCGTTAAAACACTGCCTTTCTGGATATCCTGACTCAGGAACAGCAGTGCTCAACCAAGGCCCTTTACCTTGATAATTGCGTCTTCACAATGTTATATTTAACCGGTTAGGCGCGTAGCTCAGGGGGAGAGCGCTACCTTGACGCGGTAGAGGTCGACGGTTCGAAACCGTCCGCGCCTACCATTCTCCAACAAGCAATCTGTCAACATCCTGACACCTTCAAGAATTATACTTCCCCCGACCGTAATAATGAATATCCTTTGATATCAGATGGTTAGTTCTTTAACTGCCCGCTACTCCCTCCCCTTCAATCCTGGCATGATAAATGCTTAAAAATTCATAATAAATCTGGAGCATACTCTGAGGCGCCATGGACTCAATACTGGAATTGATAGCTGAAAAGCAGATCATAATCATTCCCCTCCTGCTGACAGGCTCCTACCTCCTTGGGAGATGGAGTGGCAAGAAGAAGGTGTGGATAGGAGAGGAAGAGCTCACCCGCCGGGAAAGCCAGGATATCATATCCCGGCAGAGACTGCGCCAGATCGAGGCCGAGCTGGAGAGGCTGAATGAACAGAACTCCCGCTATCTCACCTTCATCCTGAATGTCTCGGACATCGTCAAGCAGCTTTATTCAACGATCAACTTAGACGACCTCCTCGATCGACTTGAGAGACTTACAAAGAGTCTGATCTCCACTCCTATTGTGAGAATTTACCTCCTTGACAGGGAAGAGGGAGAACTGGTCGAATTCAGGAAGGGAAAGGAGCGGGGCAGATGCAAGGTTGGTGACTGTCTAGTTGGACGGGCGGCTCGGTTTGCCCTGGTCCAGACGAGGAGCCGGAACGGCAACACCACCCCACCTGATGATTCGGGATGCCCTGACCTGGACCTCTCTATGGCTGCTCCAGTGAAGTGCAGGGGACAGCTCCTTGGAGTAATCGGGATCGGCAAGCTGACTGCCGAGACTGGAAACGAAAAAACCCTTCTGAGGCTGATCGCCGACATAGCAGGATTCGCCCTCATGAACCAGAACCAGCTCAGGGAATGGAAGAACGAGGCCACCACTGATCCCCTCACCGGACTTTTCAACAGGAGGTATTTTTACCACAGGGCACGCGAAGCAGCGGAGAGATCCATCCGAGAAGACATTCCGGTCTCATTCTTCATCTTTGACATTGACAACTTCAAGCACTACAACGACCGGAACGGCCATCCGGCAGGAGACGCCCTGCTCAGGGAAATGAGCAGGCTTGTCCAGAATGTGACCAGGAAGAGTTCCTTAATTGCCAGGTTCGGGGGCGAGGAGTTCATAGTTATGCTCCCGGAGATCAGCAAGGAAGACGCCTTCATCTATGCAGACAGGGTCAGACAGGTGATAGCAGAGCACCCCTTTCCCTTCGCCGATGCACAACCCCTCGGTTGTCTCTCCATAAGCGGTGGGGTCGCTACCTTTCCTGAAGATGGTGAGAGCATAAACAGCGTCATCGACAGGGCAGACCAGGCCCTTTACAGGGCCAAGGCCTCGGGAAGGAACAGGATTCTCTTGTATGAAACAGAAAGTGAATATGCACAGCGAGCGCATTTTTAATCGTATCGATCCCCGTGGTCTTGCTTGCCCGTATCGTGGCCACGGGGTTAGCGAGCGAATGTAAAAAGATAAAACTTCCTTATCCGGTACGGACTCGTAACGAGCATATCGAAGATACCCTGTGGTCTTACCGCAGGGTTCTTCATTCAATCAGGCCCCAGCCTTCCTCTGGAA
>WFTX01000070.1 GCA_015485235.1 Nitrospirota bacterium
CTTCAAGAGAGGCGGCGAAGGTCTTTATATCCCTTACTGATGAACGGAGGTCTGCATAGAGATCTTCCTCACCGACCAGCTTTCCTATGTTCCCCTCTCCGGCCTTTATCCTCCTGGTAATGGTTGCAAGATCCTCCGTTGTCTGCCGGAGGTTTTCGTAAACGGAGGGGTCTTTCAGGAACCTCGCCACACTGCCTTCTCCCTTCTCAATGGTGGTGAGCAGTTCCTCGAGCATGGCGATGAGATCGGAGATCCTTCCCATGGATTTCTGACTTGTCTCGACAATATCCTGGAATTCCATCATCGCCTTACCCGTAAGGGTTGCTCCTGGTTTCAGACTGGATGCGCCTTCAGTGCCTGGACTGAGTTCAATGTACTTGTCTCCAAGCAATCCGAGGGTGAGAACGGTTGCAACCGAGTCTTCTTTAAGGTAATTCAGGGAATCGGGAGATATGGAGAGGGAGACCCTTATTTTCTGCTCAGGTGTGAAGTCCATTTCGCTTACCGAGCCTATCTCTATTCCTGAAAACCAGACCGGCGCGCCTTCCCTCAATCCTCTCACATCATCAAAGATTGCGTATACGGTCTCCCGTGGTGAGATGAGTCTCTGTATGCTCCCTGCGAACATGATGGTCAGTATGAGAACTAACAGGGCTGATGTGAGCACGATCCCCACCTTCAACGATGCCCATCGGATATGCTTCCTGTGATCATACATGGCTGTCTCCCAGTATGAGGAGTTCGTTTATAAACCTCTTCAACGTTCCGTTATCGGTTCTGATCATCTCTTCAAGATTCCCGTCAAATTCTATTTTACCATCTTTTACGAAAAGAAAACGCTCTGCCACCTTAGCTGCGTCAGTCACCTTGTGAGTGACTGCAATGAACCCCTTTCTATCCGGAGGAGATCCTTCAGAGAGTTCATTGATGAGGGAACATATGTTCTCAGCAGTCAGGGGGTCAAGGCCTGTAGTCGGCTCATCGTAAAGGATCATCTTAGGTTCACAGGCAGCCAGACTCCTTGCAATTGCGACCCGCCTCTGCATGCCTCCGCTGAGTTCCTCCGGCATGAGGTATATGGCATCTTCAATATCGACCCTTTTGAGGAGCCTTCTTACTTCCTGTTCGATCTCATTCTCCTTGAGACTGGTGTGTTCCCTGAGGCAGAATGCTACATTCTCATATACATTCAGGGAGTCAAAGAGGGCTCCCTCCTGGAAGACGATGCTGAAGTTCATCCGGATCTTTCTGAGTTCCGCCTCGCTCATAGTGGTTATATCTTGATTGTCAATGATAATCCTTCCCCTGTCAGGCCTGAGCAGTCCGAGGATTAGTTTGAGAATTGTGGTTTTACCCTCCCCGCTACCGCCAAGGATGGCGATCTTTTCGTGGAACTCCGCCTGAAAGGAGAGTTCCCGGAGCACAGTCTTTTCACCAAATGAGATAGTCACATCCTGAAAGGCTATCATACCTTCATCCCCAGTATGAATATCAGAATCCTGGTAAGGGCGAAGTCGGTTATAATAATCAGAATGGTTGAGAGGACAACCGCCGTTGTGGTTGCCTTTCTGAGCCCCCTTGCCCCTCCAGTTGTAGAAAGCCCCATGTAGCAGCTGATGCAGGATATGAGATAGCCGAACAGGAAGGGCTTGGACAGGCCGGAAAAGATGTTGTTGAAGTCCATTATATCCTTTATCTGGCTCCAGTATAGAGGCCCGGACTGATGGCTCACGAAGACGGCTATATAGTAGCCGCCCAGGAGCGAGACGGCATCACCGACGAGTGTCAGGGCAGGCAGCATTATTATGGAACTCAGAACGCGCGGGGTCACCAGCTTTTTTACAGGGTCAACCCCGAAGACACGGAGTATGTCCACCTGGTGGCCCAGTACCATTGAGCCCAGTTCCGATGCCATTCCTGAGCCGACCCTGCCGGCGTAGCTCAGGGCTATGGCTACCGGTCCTATTTCCCTTATTATGGAGACTCCTACGATCTTGCCTGTATACATCTTCAGCCCGAGGGCGGCCAGCTCTACGGAGGTCTGGAGGGAGAGGGCCATCCCGATGAAAAGAGAGACCAGTATAACTATCAGAAACGATCCTGCCCCGGCATAGTCCATCTGTTCTATCGTTTCCCTCAGATAGAAAGGGCGGGAGAACATACCAAGGGGAGCCTTTATGGAAAGGATATAGAAGCTCTGGAGATGGTTGAGTATATTTTTAAGATCAGGTTTCATGCGATTTCATGTAAAAGGATACAGGTATTATACATCAAGAGTTAATATAGACACAGCAATGTGTTTCTTTCTGATAGTACGCCATTTCTCTCTTTCTGGTAAAATATGAAAATGACCCCGAAGCCAGTACATGACAAGAAGTCCCTGGCAGAACTGAAGCGGATGAGGGAGAGGCTCAGAAGGATTGAGTCCTTCCCCTACAGTGAGAGCGTGAGCACTGTAATGGTCTCACCTGTCCTTACCTGTCATGATAATGACCTGATAAGGGACGTTCTGCAGTCCATGGCAAGAAACCACGTCTCATCCATTATAGTCCTGGACGAGTCTGATCGTCCGGCAGGCATACTCACTGAGAGGGACGTTCTTAAAAGGGTTGCGACTTCGGACTCACTCGATATCTCAAGAACGCCGGTGAAAAGGGTGATGACGCGGGGACTTATAACGCTCAACCCCGATGATTCCATATACAGGGCCCTTTCAGTAATATCTCACTACGGAGTGAAACATCTTCCAGTCGTGGAAGGGGATGAACTGAAGGGGATAGTCACCTTCAGGCAGCTCCTTAAGCTCAGACATCCCGAACCCATGGAACTGATCACCTCCATACAGGATGCCGGCAGCTTTGCCGAACTGGGCGCCATAAAGGCACTCCAGCCTGAGATAGCTGCCTCGAAGCTCGGTCTCGGGATAAGTGCCTATGAGATTGTTACCATGCTCTCTCTCATAAACCAGGATATCCACAGGAGGGTGCTCCAGATGGTTATAGACACGACAGGCAGCCCACCTGTGGAGTTCTGCCTCTTCCTCACGGGCAGTCACGGCCGGAGGGAAAACCTCCTTACCCCTGACCAGGATCACGGGATGATAATCGAGGATGTCGAGCACTGTCACATCCACGGAGAGTATTTTATGGATATGACAAGAAGGTTTTCCGAGGGCCTGATAGAAGCAGGGTTTTCATTCTGTCCGGGATACATAATGTCGATGAACCCCCTTTTCAGGAAGTGTCTTTCCGAGTGGTTTCACCAGCTCAGTTACTGGATGGAGAGACAGATCGGGAGCCTGGGGAGATATGCAACAGTGATTTACGATTCCTTGCCGGTTTATGGTAAGAGGGAGCTTTTCAGGGATTTCCAGGACTTCAGTTTCTCCCTTCTCGGGAAGCACTACGATCTTCTCAGGATAATGCATGAGGAGGTTGCAGGCCACAAGGTGCCGATTGGTTTCATGGGGAAGTTCATTACCGAAAAGTCGGGAGAGCATAAGGGAGAGATGAACATAAAGAGGAGCGGTCTTCTCTTTGTGGTTGAAGGAATCAGGATCCTTGCCCTTATGCGAGGGATAAGGGAGACATCAACCCTTGGAAGGATAAGGGCCCTTGTTGATGGGGAGTACCTGCATCGTGATGATGGGGAGTACTTTGAATCTGCCTACCAGTTGCTTCTTTACCATGCCCTGAGGGCTGAGGTCCAGTCCGCTCTTGAGGGAAAAAAGAAGATAGAGGCCTTCATCAACCCTGACAGGCTCTCTGCCTACGAAAGGGATATGCTCCGGCATGCCTATAAGGCTGTCTCATCCCTTCAGGATCTGGTTGCATCAGAGTTCGGTGAACTGGTACTTTAGCAGCGGCTGGGTTCCAGGAAAGGCAGACCCCAAGGTTGTATAAGTTGTGATTCCGGGGGTGTGCTCTGAACTTTTTCATTATGAAGCTCCGGTCTTGTCTGAGCAAAGAAAGTATGTAATCGACAACTATGGCTCAGGCAGGGGGCATACCCTCAGTGGCCTTCCAACGCAATGTGATTGTGGTTAGTTCCGCTTTTGTCTTCGAGACAGCCATGAGAATCTCACTGAAATCGGGGTTCCAGGAAAGGACGACTTAGAGACAGTGATGGCGCGGTAAGGTCTTGCCGGAAGGCTCCCTGCGTGTATTTAGTCGTATCGACCACCCCCTGCCTTTGAGGGGCAATTTATGCTACTGAAAGGACAATTTATTTGCTAAAAGGGCCTGTTTAAGACTATAATTTTCATAAAAAGCGGAGTGCATGGAGATGAAGGTTATAAGGCTTGCCCTTGGACAGATAAACACCACCGTTGGTGACATAGAGGGAAATACCTCAAAGGTGATCTCCCTTATCAAACGGGCGGTGGATGAGGGGGCTGACATTGTGGCATTTCCTGAACTGGCCCTTACCGGGTATCCTCCCGAGGACCTCCTGCTGAAGCCCCAGTTCATAGAGGACAATATTGCGGCTGTCAGGGAGGTGAGGGATGCCGTCAGGGATATAGTGGCGATAGTGGGATTTGTGGACAGGGATGTAGACATATACAACGCTGCCGCTGTCATCCACAACAGACACATCATAGATGTCTATCACAAAATGTTTCTTCCCAACTACGGGGTCTTTGATGAGATGCGGTACTTTCAGTCCGGAAGCGAACCCTCAGTTTACAGGCTTGGTGAACTTGCCTTTGGTGTGACGATCTGTGAGGATATCTGGTACCCCGACGGTCCTGTGAGGACCCAGGCGCTTGCCGGTGCAGAGTTGATAATCAATATAAACGCCTCTCCATATCACAGGGGGAAGTCTGCCTTCAGGGAGAGGATGCTTTCCACCAGGGCCTTTGACAATACCCTTTTCATTGCCTACCTCAACAGTGTGGGCGGGCAGGATGAACTCGTCTTCGACGGCCATAGCCTGGTATATGATCAGAGGGGAAGGCTGCTTTACAGGGGAAGACAGTTTGAAGAGGATTTTGTTCTGCTCGATCTTGACATGGAGGCCGTGTTCATGGCAAGGCTTCACGATCCCAGAAGGCGGCAGGAGGTGAAGGGACGCCGGGACTCAGGGGTGAGGCGGGTGGTTATTCATGGACACCGCTTCAGGGAAGGCGGGGATATGAGCATTCCTCCCCTTGCCGGAAGAATGGATGATGAAGAGGAGGTCTACAGTGCACTCCGCCTTGGTGTGAGGGATTACGTTGAGAAGAACGGGTTTGAGAAGGTCCTGATCGGATTGAGCGGAGGGATAGACTCCTCCCTCGTTGCGTGTATCGCAGTGGACGCCCTCGGAAAGGAGAGGGTGAAGGGGGTATTCATGCCCTCACCCTATACCTCGCGTGAGAGCCATGAGGACGTCGCACTTCTGGTGCAGAACCTGGATATCGAGCTTACAACCATCCCGATAGACGGGATTTTCGAGAAATATCTACACGTCCTCGCCCCACTTTTTGAGGGGACCGAACCAGGTGTGGCAGAGGAGAACATTCAGGCCAGGATAAGGGGTAATCTGCTTATGGCAGTATCGAACAAGTTCGGCTGGCTTGTTCTGACAACCGGGAACAAGTCAGAGATGTCTGTGGGCTATGCCACCCTTTACGGAGATATGGCAGGGGGGTTCGCCGTAATAAAGGACGTACCCAAGACACTGGTTTACAGGCTTGCAGAATGGATAAACAGGAAAGAGGGAAAAGTCCTGATACCTGAACGAATACTCATAAAACCTCCCTCGGCGGAACTCAGGCCCGACCAGAAGGACACCGATACCCTGCCACCTTATGAGGTTCTCGACAGGATACTCAGGGCATATGTGGAGGAAGACAGGAGTTTTGAAGAGATTCTTTCCTTTGACTGTGAGGAGGAATGTGTAAAGAGGGTCATAGGCATGATTGACAGGAGTGAGTACAAGAGAAGGCAGGCCCCTCCCGGTATAAAGATCACTCCAAGGGCCTTTGGGAGGGACAGGCGGTTCCCCATAACAAACCGGTACAGGAGTCACTGATGAAGGGTTTTCTGTTTGCAATGTTTGCTTTGGTATTCCTGTCAGGTGGATGCAG
>WFTX01000071.1 GCA_015485235.1 Nitrospirota bacterium
ATGAAAAGGACTTCCTCCTTCCGGTCTATCACAATCATTCCCTCCCCGATCCCTTCGAGTACGGAATTGAGAAAGGAGAGGGTCCTTTCGAGTTCCTCGTTTTTTCTCCTCAGTTCCTCGCTCAGGTCTCTTACCTGTTCCTTCAGAGCCTCAAAATAACTGGACAGGATGTCGGAGGCCCTGTTGAAGCTTTCAAAGGCCTCATTAAGTCTCTCAAGATCCTCCCTCATAGAATAGCCCCTATCTCCTCTTTGAGATTCATCTCTTCCAGAAGGCCCCTGGCAAGGCTGCTGTAGGGTTTTGTCCCGGAAGCGGCTGCCAGTCTGATCATCTCCCTGTCTCCTCCAGAAAGGGCGGCCTTAAGGAGTATCCGGCCTTCCTTTCCACCGGTCTGTTTGATAGCCAGGAGATAATACTTGTACCCCTCTTTGCTTCTTCCAGTACTGAAAAGGTAGTCGCCTATCTTCTCGTACTCCGGTACACTTCCTGCCTTTACAACCATCTTCTTGTAGAGTGATACAACCCTGAATGGATCCACTACAGTTCGGGATGCCTTCCAGAGCAGTCTCAGATCATCCTTTTCAGGCCTCTCTATCTTCTTCAGGGCCTGGATCGCCCCATTCCCGTCAGCCCTGAGCACCGCCTCGACAGCCTCGATCCGTCTCAGCATATCTCCGGCGGCACCGTTTTTCCGTAGCCTCTCAAGCAGGCTTTTCACCTGCCCATAGTCTCCCAGTCTTCCATAGAACTTTGCAAGGCGGTACATGGCCTGGATCTTTGCTGTGGTGGAACCGCTACTGAGAAGGTAACGGTAAGTCCGGATGAAGTCACCTCCCTCCCGGAACATCCTGTCAGCAGCAAGAAGGAGGATCTTCTCCCGGTCAGGACTCATCAGCCAGTTACCGCAGTCCTTCCATATCTTTCTGAATGACGGATCGCCTTGTTCTATAATGTCCCTTACCAATGCCTCAAGCTCATTGAGGGCCTCGGCCGTAGGTTTTCTCCCGAATAGTATCTCCTTCAGGTACCCCTCGGAGGCAAGAAAGTTTCCCGCCTTCCGCTCCGCTTTTGAGAGGTGTATCAATGCCTCATCCGCCTCGGGCGTATAGGGAAAATCCTTTCGTATCTGGAGAAACATTCTCTTCCCCGCCTTGACATCCCCGTTCTTCATATGGATCCTTCCAAGGTAAAGAAGGGCCTTTCTCTTCACAACCCTGTCCGGCGCCTGGACGGCCCTTCTGAAATAGGCTGCTGCAGGCTCATATTTCCCTCTGGAATACTCGATCAGTCCGAGACTCAGGTATGCCCTTTCCCTCAGGTGACTTTCCATGAGCAGATAGAAGAGAGACTTCGCCTTATCCTGTTTTCCCATCAGTCTCAGGTTCTCGGCGTAGTAATAAAGAACATCGGGATGTTTCTTCATGTACTCTTCATATGAGATCAGGCCCTTGCGGTATATCTCATAGGCGGTCTTGTAGAGTCCAAGGCGGTGAAACACCTCTGCCTTGCCGAAAACAGTCTCCGGACTCTCCTCGGCCTTCCTGAAATAGGTGAGAGACTCAACATAATTACCCGTTTTAAGTGATGCCTGGGCATAGTTCCGGTATGCATCCTTGAGAAGTCCGGACCGGGGAAAGAGTCTTACAAAGAGCCGGAAGTTGGATGCTGCCTCATAGAAGAACCCATCGAGGAGGTAGGCCATACCCCTGTGGTAGAGTGCAAGTTCCCGGAGCCGCCTGTCCTTTGCGGTTATGTAGGCCCTGTTAAGAAAATCTACTGCATCCCGGTATTTCTTTATCCCTTTGTAGGCAAGCCCCTTGAGATAGTAGTAGAGGGGCAACTCTCTATCGTCCGGCCTGTAGGCAGAAAGAATCCTCAGGGCCTCAAAGTTGCGTTTTCCCTCTATGGCATGGTAGGCATCCTGGAGCCCCGGGCCTTCCGCTCTGCTGGCCCCTCCGGATAATGAACAAATGAAGGTCAGGAGGCAGAGAACCGCTGTCAATGGATATTTAGCCATCACAGGAAGGAAAAAGCAACTATTGTGCCAGAGGTATAACTATCTGAAAAACAATATTTTTATCAGGAATACTACAGGAAGGCGTTAGTTTTTTGACGGTACCTCTATCCCTTTCTTCTTCATCTTCTCTACAAGGGTGGTTCTGTTAAGCCCCAGAAGGGAGGCAGCCTTGCTCTTCACACCCTTTGATAGCTGAAGGGCCTGGATTATCAATCTTCTCTCAAGGTCATCAACTATCCTGTTCAGATCCACTCCTTCTGGAGAAACCCGCACCTCCTCCCCAGTGGCAGGCCCGGCACTCTCAGCCTTTCTCCGGGGAGCGACGGTCTGGAACCTCTCGGGAAGATCCGCCACGCTCACTTCTTCCCCTCCATTAAGAATGGTAAGCCTCTCTATCAGGTTTTCCAGTTCCCTCACATTCCCGGGCCAGTTGTAGTTCATGAATATACCTATTATCTCATCATTCAGTATGGGCCCGGGCCTCTTCTTGGCCCTGGAGTGTTTTTTCAGAAAGTGATCCACAAGGAGGGGAATATCCTCGCGCCTTGAACGGAGTGGGGGAATGTGAATAGGGATTACATTCAGCCTGTAGTAGAGGTCTTCCCTGAACCTCTCCTCACGGGTGAGTTTCTCAAGGTCCCTGTTGGTAGCGGCTATTATCCGGACATCTACCTTGATCGTCTTCGTACTCCCGATCCTCTCGAATTCCCTCTCCTGTATCACCCTCAGCATCTTGACCTGGAGGGAAGGGTCAAGTTCACCTATCTCATCAAGGAAGAGGGTCCCCTTGTTGGCGAGTTCAAACCTCCCCACCCTTGTACTCACCGCGCCGGTAAAGGCTCCCCTTTCATGTCCAAAGAGTTCCGACTCAAGGAGGTCCCGTGGAATGGCCGCACAGTTTATGGGAACGAAGTTCCTTTCGGCCCTTGAACTGTTGTAATGAATAATCCTTGCAACAAGTTCCTTCCCGGTCCCGCTTTCACCGGTAATAAGAACGGTGCTGTCAGTATCGGCGATCTTCTCTATGAGGGTATAAATCTCCTGCATCTCCGGTGATGAGCCGATCAGTCCGTGGAATTCATACCTCTTCTTCAGTTCCCTCCTGAGCCGCCTGTTTTCATCCTTTATCTCACTGACCTCAATCGCCCTCTTGATTATTATATTCACTTCATCAAGCCTGAAGGGCTTAGTGACATAGTCAAAGGCCCCAAGTTTCATTGCCTCAACAGCATTCTTTACGGTTCCGTAAGCGGTTATAATTATTACAGGGATCTCGGCATTCCTCGTCTCCTTCATTCCCCTGAGGACCTCCATCCCTCCCACATTGGGCATGGCAAGGTCAAGAAGCACAGCGCTGAAATCCTCCGATGCAAGCAGTTCAAGGCCGTCAGCCCCGTCTCCTGCAACCGAGACCTCATAACCCTCAAGGCTGAGAAAGTCCTGAAGCAGATCCCTCACAGTCGTATCATCATCTATGACAAGTACTCGTCTCATGCCACATACTCTACCATATTTCAATCTCGCTGTCAATACTTTGACAGCAATTCTTCACAGACAACTTCCATCCTTACACCTTCCGTCGGTTTTCTTCAACTATGGTATAATTCTCCAGAATTGATGATTAACAGTACAATCACTATAATCTCCAAAAGTGCAGTCCCTCTTAAGGGTGAGTCAGGGAAGAAGGTACTTCTCAGGATAAAACACGGTCTCATTGAATCCATCAAGACTCTAAATAATGAGTCATCGCGTGAGGCAAACTTTGACTACGGTGAGTTCTTGCTTGCACCCATGCTCGTCGACTACCATATACATCTGAAATGGCCCATCGGGGAGGCAAAACTGGTGAGGGCCCTCCTTTCCTCCGGCATTACAAAGTGCTATGAAGGAGGATCAGGCCGGGTCCTGGAAAAGCCCTTTATTGAATCAGACGGCCTGAGAGTGGAGGCGATGAGAGCTGGCCATGGGATCTTCAGAAAAGGAGGGTATGGAGAATTCATAGGAAAGGGGGTCTCGTCTCTGAGCGAAGCAGAGGAAGTGATGGACTTCCTGAAGCAGAAGGGGATCGAATATCTGAAGGTTATAAACTCGGGCGTCTTCGACCCTGAGACCGGTGGTTTCACTGAAGGAGGGTTTAAAAGGGACGAACTCAAGGCAATCATCTCCATTGCAAAAAAGAAGGGCTGGCAGGTCTTCTGCCATGCCAATGGCGACAGTGCGATTAAAGATGCCGTTATTGCAGGGGCTGACGTCATAGTTCACGGATTCGGGGTCTCCCGGGAAACCATGAAAATCATGAGAGACGGGGAGACAGCCCTGATACCCACGCTTCATGCCCTCTCAGCCCTCCGAAGCACCAATCTAAGCCCCGATGGTTTGAGGAATCTTGATCAACTCCTTGCCATCCACTCCGAGGCTGTCGCCACTGCCCATGAGGTTGGAGTCAGGATCCTTCCCGGCAGCGACAGCGGTCCTTCCTTTCTCCCTCCCGGCATATCCTTTCTCCGGGAATTAGAGGCCATCCATAATGCAGGCATATCCTATGCTGAAACGATCGGCCTTGCAGCCGGAGGGAGACTCCGGGAAGGAGAGAAGGCATCTTTCTTGATCATTGACGGTTTCAGTGTTTCAACCGTTTGTATAGAAGGAAAGTGGCTTGAGTTCCCTGCCAGAAAAAGGACAGGCTAAGTCAACGATTAATGCCCGGTGACCAATGACTGATAACTGATAACAAGTGGCAGCCTTCGGCGGAGGCTGAGTGTCCCTGCCTGAATCTTATCCTCTTTATGATCCTGGTCATGGTATTGAAAAGAGATTTGTAGTAGAATATCCTGTAAAAGGAGGTGTACTATGAAAGAGATTCTGGATCTCAAAAAACTCATCAGCTTCAAACCCGATTCAATAAGCCGTCAGATGCTGGCTGAAACCCCGGAAATGCGGGTTGCCCTGATGTGCCTTGAGCCGGGACAGGAACTCACTCCCCACAAGGCCCCACTCCGGCTGATGATGTACTGTGTCGAGGGCAAAGGTGAGTTCACTGTCGGGGATGAGACATTTGAGGCAGACGAAAAGACAGCCATACTCTGTGATCCCATGGTCCCCCACGGTTTCAAGGCCTCAAAGGGTGAGAGGCTTGTGGTGATGGCAGTGGTTACACCGGCAGAGGAAGACTAATCCTTCTCCCCATACT